>JAEYSE010000092.1 GCA_023435025.1 Bacillota bacterium | reverse complement strand
ACCGGCAGTTAAGCGGGGGGCAGCTATGAAAGAGAAGCTTGCGTTGCGGATCGCGTCACAGAAAGTTTGTCCGCGACCGGATACGGGGACGATACGATGATAGAAAAGTTTGCGTTGCAGGACCGCGTGCAGATGCGAAAGCCGCATGCCTGCGGCAGCAATGACTGGACCATCATTCGCGTGGGCGCGGATATCAAGATTAAATGCAATGCATGCGGCCGCATCGTGATGATGGACCGTGCTGATTTTGTAAAGCGGGGCAAGCGTTTGCTGCCGCCGAAAGGACAGGAAACATGAAGGCTGCGGGATTGAGCCAAAAACATCTCAATGCGCTCAGGCAAAACGCAGAGGACCTGCATAGCCGCGACAGGGACTACCGCCGCGACGCGAATATCGGTTTTTTTATATATCTGTTAACGGTACTGCTCATAGCGTTTGGCATTCGTACGTTCATAGGCGAGCCCATCCGTGTGGACGGCGATTCCATGTACCCCACACTGCGCAACGGAGAGCAAATGATCGTGGAGAAACTCTCGTATTATGTATCGCCGCCTGAACGCGGGGATATTATCGTCTGCTATTATCCCGGCTTCACGATCAGCTGCGTCAAGCGCGTAATCGGGCTGCCCGGGGACACGATTTGTGTATCGCACGGCGATGTATCCATCAACGGCGAGCCGCTTGACGAAAGCGCGTACTGGGACGACCGCATCCGAGGCAATATGGACCCGCTCGTTGTGCCCGAAGGCACTGTGTTCGTTATGGGCGACAACCGCAACAACAGCAGCGACAGCCGTGAAGAAAGCGTAGGGCCCATCCCGTTCGAAAAGATCGTGGGCAAGGTGGTTTATGTAATGTGGCCGCTCGATAGCCTGCGCGCTGTCCGGCATGTCGATTATGCATGAGCGATGCGGGCATGCATAAAGGGACGCGCGAATGAAGGCAAACGGATTGCGCAGGCGCGATATCGCCGCGTTGCAAAAGGCGGCGTTGGAGCTGCATACCGGCAGTGAATACACCCGCGCCACCAACGGGGCCTTTATACTGTATCTGCTCAGCGTACTGCTCATTGCGCTGTCCCTTCGCACATTCATAGGCGAACCGATTTTGGTGGATGGGCATTCCATGTATCCCACACTGCAGGACGGCGAACGCATCATTGTAGAAAAACTTTCGTACTATGCAGCCCCGCCCGCACGCGGGGATATCGTTGTATGCTATTATCCGGGGCATACACTCAGCCGTGTCAAGCGCGTGATCGGCCTGCCCGGGGATGTGGTATCGGTTTGGGACGGCGCGGTGTACGTGAACGGCGAACCGCTTTATGAAAGCACGTATTGGAACGACTATATATTGGAGTCCACATCTCCCAAGACCGTACCCGAAGGCACGGTGTACGTAATGGGCGACAACCGCAACCACAGCACCGACAGCCGCGAAAACAGCGTGGGCCCCATCCCCTTTGAAAAGATTCTCGGCCGCGCTTTTTGTGTGGTATGGCCGCTCAACAATCTGCGGGAAATTACCCGGATTGACTACCGGTAAAAGCGCCAAGTTGTCGATAAACCCCTTGAGGATTCGGGGATCGTTTCACAGTTCGCAGCGCTCGGCTCCGGCTCCCGGAGGCTTAAGAACCGCCGCCGGCGACATGTGCGGCGGCGGCGGAAAGCCTTGCGGCGCAAGGCTTTCTTTGCAGGAACGACCGCCCGTGCCGCAGGCACAGGTTGTTCCTGTAGTCCTCAAAAAAGTACCGTAGCGTACTTTTTCGACAAGCTGAAGCGCCCCGTGCAATTTGCACGGGGCACTTAGCATAATATGCCTTTGTAATACTGTAGGACTAGATGGAAAGATATGAAGCGATCAGCCCTGTTCCGTCGCGGCTTCCAGCGCCGCCTGCTTCTTTTCCCGGCGCACCATGCCAATGCTGAATAGTATTAGCCCCGCCCAGATGAACGCGAAGCTGACGCCCTGCGCCACGGTAAAGGGCTCACCCATAATGAGCACGCCGAGTATTAGCATCAGTGTGGGGCAGACATACTGCAAAAAGCCCATTGTGATAAAGGGCAGCCCGTTGACGCCCTGCGTATACATAATAAGCGGCGCGGCCGTCACAATGCCCGCCAGCACCAATAATACAAATTGTAGCGGCGTCGCCGTCTGCAATGCCATATGGGTCCGCGGCGAAAGCAGCAGAAACAGCAGCGCAGCGGGGGAGAGCACAATCGTCTCCACCGCGATGCTTACGGTTCCATCCACATGCGCGAATTTTTTAAACATGCCGTAGAGCGCAAAGGAAATGGCCAGCGTAATTGCGATATAGGGGAACGCACCGTACTGCAGCGTGCTCAAAATCACGCCCGCCGCCGCAAGCAGCAGTGCAAACAGCTCCATTTTGCCGCAGCGCTCCTTGAATATCAGCGTACCGAATAAAGCTACCACCAGCGGGTTCATGTAGTACCCCAGGCTGGAATCCGGCACATGCCCCGTATTCACCGCCCAGATGTACACGCCCCAGTTGATGGTCACCAAAAGCGCCGCTGGGAGCAGGAACTTCATCAGCTGCTTGTTGCGCATTACGGCCCACAGTTCTTTTAAGCGCCCGGTTGCAAACAGCAGCAGGGTAGTGGAGATGGCGGACATTAAGATGCGGCAGCACAAAATCACGATGGAGTCGATGCCCGAAAGCGCATGCCAGTAAAGCGGTAGAACGCCCCAGATCACGTAGCCCGCAAGCACCATCAGCAGGCTCTTTTTGCTTTTCATGGAGATAAATCCTTTCTTAAACCTGCCGCCTCCGGCATAGCGCGAAAGCGTCAAGTGTTTATACGGTTGGAAGCAGTTGTACTATTCTAGCACAGCTGCCGCATTTTGTGGTATACTCTGTTTTGCAGCAGGGGCATGACACTCTCCCGGAGTATCAAAGAAGCTGTTTGAAAAGTCAAGGTATCGGGGCCTGAACGCGCCGCGTCCTCGGCGGGAGACGCACTAGGCCTGCGGACCGTCGTGGTGAATTTTTGCTGGGAAACCGGGTGCCCCGAATGGATTCGGCCATCTTACAGGGATTGATGTGCAGCCTTTGGCTGCACAACCGATTCCCGCCCCTTCCTTATGCCGTCCGTAGCTGGATGGAGGGGGCTCTGATTTGAAAATACAGAATATCCCGTGCCTTTCGGCAATTTCAGAGGATATATGTCCTCCGATACCCTGCACAGGCACCTTGCAGCGCAAAAAACGCATATACTAAACCGAAAACGCACCGAAAGGATCAACCCATGCAGCATACGGCAGTGTTTACCGGAGGCGGCTCCGCCGGACACGTTACCCCCAACCTCGCGCTGATGCGTGTTTTGAAGGAAGAGGGGTACCACATCCATTATATTGGAACCAGGGCGGGCATTGAGCGCGGGCTGGTGGAGGCGGAGGGCGTGCCCTACCACTGCATCAGTGCCGGGAAGCTTCGGCGGTATTTCAGCCTTGAGAACGTGGCGGATGCGTTCCGCGTATTGCGCGGCATTGGCCAGTCCCGCAAACTTATAAAAAAGCTACAGCCGGACGTCGTGTTTTCAAAAGGCGGCTTTGTCTCCGTGCCCGTGGTGGTGGGTGCAAGGAAGCTTACGAATATCGTGGTGCATGAGTCGGACTATACGCCGGGGCTCAGTAACCGCATTGCCAACAGGTACGCCACCACCGTATGCGTTACGTTTGAGGATACGCTCTCGCATGTCGGTTCAAAGGGCGTGGTTACCGGTACGCCCATCCGCAAGGAGCTTTACGAAGGCGTACCCGCGCAAGGGCGCACGTTTACGGGATTATTCGGCTCCAAGCCCGTGCTGCTGATGATGGGAGGGAGCCTGGGCGCACAGGCCGTGAACGACGCGCTGCGCGCGGCCCTGCCGGAACTGTTGAAAACATTCGATATCGTGCACCTCTGCGGTAAGGATAAGGTATCCAAGGAGCACGCCCAGCCGGGGTACGTGCAGTACGAGTATATTTCGGGCGAACTTCCCGATCTTTTCGCCATGGCGGATATCGTTCTTTCCCGCGCGGGCGCAAACGCCGTGTTTGAATTCCTTGCGCTGAAAAAACCCGCGCTGCTCGTTCCGCTGCCTAGGTCCGCCAGCCGGGGCGATCAGATACTGAATGCCAGATATTTTGAAAAGAAGGGTTACGCCGCGGTGCTGGAGCAGGAGCGATTGACGCCCGAAACGCTGACGGAAGCGTTGATCAGCTTATACGCTAACCGCGCTCGATACTTGGAAGCCATGGCGAAAGCGCCCAATTCGGACGGTACTGAGGCGGTGTTGAACGTCATTCGCCAGGCCGCGGAGAGCAAGCGATGAAGCGGCCGGAACAGCCAGTTTTGGATAAAAAGGCGCTGGATGCCGAAATCAAGGCAGTGAGCGGTGAAAACCCCGCTGCGGCTTTGAGCGCGCTTGTTGCCGCCGCCAAAAAGGAAGCGGCACGCAAGTACATCGACTCCGTGCTCAGCAGGGACAGGCTGTATGCCGCCCTGCAACACGCGGACCCGAAGGCGCGTAAAAACGCCGCCCGGCTGCTGGGCGCGCTGGAAAATACGGGCGATGCGCCCGCACTGATTGCCGCGCTGAGCGTCGAGACCATCCGCTTTGTGCGTCCCTCCATGCTGCTTGCGCTGGGGGCCGTGGGTGGGGAGGCCGCGCGGGAATATTTACATTCGCTGCCCGAGCCGAAAGCAAACAGCCCGGAAGAAGAAAAGCACGCACAGGAGGAGGCGGAGGCACTGCGCCGCGCGCGCGCCAGCCTGATGCAATTGGAGGCGCATCCGTTCAAAGGCTTTTCAAAGCCTCAAAAAGCGGTCTTGGTTGCCCCCGCCGGCTTTGCGCCGCTGCTTCAGCAGGAATTAAAAGCGCTCTCTATTACTGCTCACCCGGCCGGGGCGGACATGCTCTTACTTACCGTGCAGGATGTAAGCGCGCTGTTCCGCGCCCGCTGCTTTTTTGAACTGCTTTTCCCGCTTGCACAGGGCGTTACGGCGGACGCCACAGCGGTAGCCTCCGCCGTACGTGAGCCGTTTGCTACCCTGCTCAGGGACGGGCTTTCCGGTGCTGAGCCATATCCTTACCGTGTGGAGTGCCCCGAAATCGGCAACCGCGCCGCGTTCATATCGGTACTCGCTTCGCAGCTGGATTCCGGCGCGCTTCTTAACAACCCCTCGCAGTACGATGCGGAACTGCGCCTTGTTCCACAGCAGGATGGGACGCTGAACGCATATTGCAAGCTCTATACATTGCCGGACCCGCGCTTTTCCTACCGCAAGCGCGCCCTGCCCGCTTCTATGCACCCGGCCACCGCCGCCTGTGTGGCGCGGTACGCCGAGGGCTACTTGGGCCAAAAGAAGAACCCCAGCGTGCTCGACCCCTTCTGCGGCAGCGGTACGCTGCTTATTGAATGGGGAAAATTGCGCCCCGAAAGCACGCTTACGGGCATCGATATCGCCTACAACGCACTCGAGATCGCAAAGGAAAATATGCGGGCGGCAAATGTCCGCGCAGGATTGGTCCACAAGGATTGCACCGCCTTTGTTCCCCGCGCGTCGTATGATTTGATCATCAGCAACCTGCCTTTCGGCAACCGCGTGGGCACGCACCAGGACAACGAACGCCTGTATGCCCAACTTTGCGCCATGCTTCCCGAATGGCTCGCATCCGGCGGCGTCGCGGTGCTCTACACAATGGAATATACGCTTTTGCATCGCTGCCTAAGTAAACAAAAAAGCCTCCGCCGCATCGGTGAAACGCGCACCGCTGCCGGAGGGCTGCTACCGTGGGTGGTTGTGGTAGGGAAAACAGAATAGGGTGAAATGGTAGAATATTTTCAGGGGCCTTGCCCCTGAACCCCACCCAAGGGACACGTCCCTTGGGAATCCGTTCCACTTTATGCAGGACGATGAAGAAGGCTCAAATACTATTGAGGTAAATTTGGCTTTTCAAAATACCAAATACTAGAATGCTCTCATCTATCATTTTGTTTAGTTTTATGATGGTATTCCTTGAAACATATATACTATTACTGTGAATTATTCTATTTCTTAATTTCCGAAGATTTGCCCATCGATTATAAAATCCTTTTGAGCATTGCTCCATTTTGTTATGTATAGCAATATTCAATTCTGCTTTTAAGAAATGTATAGTGGTGGAAATCCCTGCAGTATTGCTCATCTTAACTTTCATTTTTGATTCTTTTAAAATAATTAATTCTTTGAAAAAGTCATAAAACAACTGTTCAATTATGGCAGCAACTATAATGACATAGGGTTTCCTAAAGCGATTTCTGCTTTCGATCGCCATTGCACTTGAGATAGCGCAACACTGATTTATATCAAGTTCTTTACTAAGTTGCTCTTCGAATTGATCTATAATCTGCAACCACATTGTATCGTCATTATCAGGATATTTTTCTAGAATTTTTTCATAAGTACTTCTGTATTTATCAAGTTTTTGCAAGTCAATCTCATAACCGTCGTGACTAAGAAACAAATATTGAAGGTTCAAATTTGCTTTATCAACGTCTTTTATTGATTCAAATAGCTCATGCGCAATAGAAATAAAGTCTTGCGCATACAAAGGAGGAAAACTTTCCCTCCAAGATAAATGAGCATTGCAGGAACTACAACACAGATCTCGTGTTCCGTTTTCTGTATTTTTGTTATTTATAGTTCCGCATTCTTTGCAAATAAATAAAACTCCCACTTTACAGCCTCTCAGATAATGAGTTGGTTTTACGTAATGGTTATCAGTATGATATTGCTAAAAAGACGACAGGGAATAAGGGAAACTTTGTATGCAATTATACGTTTTGTTATATAAAAGCGCAATATATTCTCAGTTATAGGAAAAAGGGGCATGACGCCCCTTTTGAATCTTTGATGGATTCTTAGGGTCGTTACGGCCCTAAGTGGGAGTTTGAGGGCGCCGCTCTCAACGTTTTTACTCCTTCGCGTTCCGCCGCACGCGGATAAACACGTCCACACCGTCGGGTGCGTCGGTCTGCTCCACTTCCACATGCATGCCAAGGTCAGATAATTGCTTCACAGCGGCGTTTATGGAATTCAAGAACAGCCGGTAATCACGCATATACCTAAGTATCTTTGGCCGGGGCGCAGCGCCGTCCTTTTTTTCATCGAACATGCGGTTGAGCGTCTTTTCCACCAGCTTTTCGGTGTCCTTGACCGAGAGCGCCTTTGCCTTGACCTTTTCAATTACCTGCATCTGTGCGCTGTCGTCCTTTAGCCGCAGTAGCGCGCGCGCGTGCCGCTCGGTCATGCGCGCTTCGGTCATGGCGTCCTTTATTTCGGGGGATAGCCGTAAAACCCGCAGCTTGTTGGCCACGGCGGACTGGCTCTTGCCCAGGCGCAGCGCAAGCTCCTCCTGCGTCAGCTCGTAGGTGGCGATGAGCTGTGCATAGCACTCCGCCTCTTCCAGGTAATGCAGGTTTTCGCGCTGGAGGTTTTCAATGAGCGCCACCATGGCGCTTTCCTGTTCCACCATAGCGTCCTCCACAATGCAAGGCACTTCTTTCATGCCCAGCAGCTTGCAGGCCCTAAGGCGGCGTTCTCCCGCTACCAGTTCGTATCCGGTCACAGTCTTGCGCACCACCAACGGCTGGATCAGGCCCACCTGCTTGATGGAGTCCGCAAGCTCTGTAAGCGACTCGTCGTCGAATGTTTTGCGGGGCTGGTTGGGGTTGGGTCGTATTTCCTCAATGGGCAGGCGCATCAGCTTTTTACCATCCGCACCCGGCAACGCTACGGAAACCGCCTGTCCTTTTTGCCCGGCGTCCTCGCTGCGCTTGTCCTTCAAAAAATCGAAAACGGCCATACTGCTCCCTCCTGATGCTTCTTTCGGTGCGGCGTATTGATTTCCTCCCCCGCTTACAAACAAAGTGCGTTTTCTCCTCTATTCGCGCGTATTCGCATGAAGGGAGACAGCGGGCAGGATAGCTCCATGTTTTTGGATGTGCTGTTTTTGACGGTTTTGTTCCCTATAGCGGTTTTCTTGCGGCCTCTCCTGCCTTCCGCGGATAAGCCTTAGGCGTGGGCGCTGTCTTTTTGGCAAATATCAGCGCGCGCTCGCCATAAGGCATGGAAAAGGGAACGGCGCTGAGCGAGAAGTGGAGGAGTTTTGCTGCGTTTCTGGCGGACTCAATTTCTTCCTCCGCGCTTTTGCCCTTGTAGCAGATGGAAACGCCGCCGACTTTCAAAAACGGGGCGGTCAGCTCTAAAAGCACGGGCAGTGGCGCCACCGCGCGGGAAAGCGCGATATCGTAGGCTTCGCGGTGGGACGCGTTTTTGGCAGCGTCCTCCGCGCGGGCATGCACACATTGCGCATGAAGGTGAAGCGCATGAAGCGTATCCTCTAAAAACCGGACGCGCTTGTTGAGGCTGTCAAGAAGCGTCATCTCTAAGTCCGGTCTGGCGATCAAAAGCGGAATGCCGGGAAAGCCTGCGCCCGTGCCCACGTCGATGCAGCGGGCGTTTTGTGGCAGGTAGGGAAGGGCAAGGAGCGAGTCCACAAAGTGCTTGTCTGCCGCATCCTCCGGGCTTACGATGGCGGTGAGGTTCATCGTCTCGTTGCCCTTGACAAGCAAATCAAAATACTGTGCAAGCTGTTCGCGCTGCGCGTCTGTCAATTCCGGCAGCTTTTCTTTTAAAAGCATCAGCATGCGCTTGCTCCCTGTGCCTTTTTCCATACCAAGAGCACCGCGATATCCGCGGGCGAAACCCCGGGGATGCGGGCGGCCTGGCCGATGTTTTGCGGGCGCCGTTTGTTTAGCTTCTGCCGCGCTTCAATGCGAAGTCCGGATATCGAAAGGTAATCCGCGTCCTCCGGAAGCGTTGCGTCCTCAAGGGAACGCATACGCTCAACCTGTGCCTGCTGTTTGTCGATATACCCGTCATACCGGGCGGAAAGCTCCACCTGCTCCAATACGTCGGGTGCTAATGAGGGCAGCGTATCATAAAGCGCCATAAGCTCTGTATACCGCACATCCCGGCGCTTCAACAGGTCAAAAAGGGGCACGCCTGTCTTTATGGATGGTTCGCCCTTTTCCTGCAAATAGGCGTTGATGCGTTCATCCGGCGGAGCGACGCGCTTTAGCGCCTCCATGGCTTTATATATGCCTTCCTTCTTTTTCATTAAAGCGTCATACCGCGCTTCGCTGATGAGTCCCGTACTTCTTACAAGCTCGGTCAGCCGTAAATCGGCGTTGTCCTGCCTTAACAGCAGGCGGTATTCCGCGCGGGAGGTCATCATGCGGTAGGGCTCGTCCACGCCCTTTGTGGTGAGATCGTCGGCCAGCACGCCGATGTACGCATCCGCCCTGGTCAACAGGAGCGGCGCGTCGTTGTTCAAATATAGCCCGGCGTTGATGGCGGCGTACAGCCCTTGGGCCGCCGCTTCCTCATAGCCGGATGTGCCGTTGATCTGCCCGGCAAAGTACAGGCCGGGGATTTCCTTGGAACCAAGGCACGCGTTAAGCGCGGTCGGGTCAATGCAGTCGTATTCTATGGCGTAGCCCGGCCGCGTCATTTCGCAGTTTTCAAGGCCCTCTATTGTGCGCAGCATCATTAGCTGCACGTCGGCGGGCAGAGAAGTGCTCATGCCCTGTACGTATATTTCGTTTGTCGCGCGGCCTTCCGGCTCAACAAATATCTGGTGGCGCTCCTTGTCCGCGAAGCGGACGACCTTATCTTCTATAGAGGGGCAATACCGTGCGCCCGTTCCCTTGATTTCACCCGCATACATGGGCGAGCGGTGCAGGTTGCTTTTAATCACGTCGTGCGTCGCCTGATTGGTGTATGTCAAATAGCAGGGCGTCTGGGGGAAATCCCGCGGCGGCGTCAAAAATGAAAACGCGGGCATGGGCACGTCGCCCTCCTGGATCTGCATCTTATGGTAATCGAGGCTCCTGCCGTTTAAACGCGCGGGCGTTCCCGTCTTAAAGCGGCGCAGCGCAAAGCCGAGCGAGGTCAGAGCCCCGGAAAGACCGGTTGCGCGCATCAACCCGGCGGGGCCGCTTTCCTGCTGCCATTCGCCGATGAGTATGCGGCTCTTTAAATAGACCCCCGTGCAGACAACTACAGCCCGGCAGCGTATTTTCGCGCCCCCGGCTGTGAGCACGCCCGTGATGCTTCCGTTTTCGGTTAAAATCTCGCTACATTCGCCCTGCATCAGCGTGAGGCGTTCCGCTTCTTCGAGCGTGCGCTTCATGCGCTCGTGGTAGCGGCGCTTGTCCATCTGCGCGCGCAGGGAATGCACCGCAGGCCCCTTACCCAGGTTGAGCATGCGGATCTGTATCAGCGTATCGTCGGCGGCAAGGCCCATTTCGCCGCCCATCGCGTCGAGTTCGCGCACCAGGTGCCCTTTGCTTGTTCCGCCTATGGCGGGGTTGCAGGGCATCAGGCCGATGCTGTCCAAATTCAGTGTAAGCAGCAGCGTGGAGCGGCCCATGCGCGAAAGTGCAAGCGCGGCCTCGCAGCCCGCATGCCCGCCGCCGATTACCACGGCGTCGTATGTGCCCGCTTCAAAATTCATGTGCCCTCCACCTCCTTTACAGGTCCTTTTTCAGTATGCGCAAGAAAAATGCACAGAAAAGAGTATAGCAGAAACAGGGCGGTTTCACAAGGAATATCGGGTATGGCGGTTGCGGCGTTGCCGCCGGATTTGTACGGTTTTCCGTGCATATTGGAGGATTTTTTGGCCCGATTCGTACATTGACAGAAGTATAACGCGTCAATATAATGTTGGTATATCGTGCCGGGAAAGTCTGGAAATTGTTACGGCTGCTGCGCCAGCGCGCAGCGGGCCGTTGACCCGGCCCAAAGATGTTGTAGACCTGGCTGCTGCCATGTTTAAGGCGCAACCCTTTGCATGGCATGGTCTGAATGCCCGTAGAACGTTGCCCTGCGCCGCCCGCATCTTAAGCCGGGCGGCGCAACCGTTTTGGGGGTTTACATGGCCGCATGGATGTGCTATTTTTACCCAATCATACGATGATGGAGGCTACTATGCGCTCTAGCGGCATTTTATTGCATATCACTTCGCTCCCTTCGCCCTATGGCATCGGTACATTGGGGGAGGAGGCATACCGCTTTGCGGAATTCTTACACAGGGCGGGGCAGCGGTACTGGCAAATGCTCCCCACCGGCCCTACCAGCTACGGGGATTCGCCCTACCAGTCTTTTTCCGCGTTCGCCGGCAACCCGTATTTTATCGATCTTACGCTGCTTATAGAGGACGGGCTGCTTACACAGGAGGAGGTCGAAGCGCAGTTCTGGGGGGACGATCTTAAGCAGGTCGATTACTATGCCGTCTACGAAGCGCGCCTGCCGCTGCTGAAAAAAGCCTATGAGCGCGGCTATGAGCGCGATCATGAAGCGCTTTTGGAATTTGAGGCGGAGCACGCATTCTGGCTGCTGGATTACGCGCTATTTATGGCGCTCAAGTCACAGTTTTCCATGCGTTCCTGGACCGAATGGCCCGATGACGTCCGTATGCGAAAAGAAGAGGCGCTTCATCATTACCGCGGACTTTTGCGGGAGGAAATCCGCTTTTATTCCTATTTGCAGCTCTTGTTCTTCCGGCAGTGGAAGGCGTTTAAAGCGCATTGCGAAAAGCTGGATATTCTGTTGATCGGCGATATTCCCATATATGTCGCGCTCGATTCTGCGGACGTATGGGCCAACCCCGAGCTGTTTTTGCTGGACGAGGAGCGCAGGCCCACTCATGTGGCAGGCGTGCCGCCGGATTATTTTTCGGAGGACGGGCAGCTTTGGGGCAACCCGCTCTACGATTGGGCCTATATGGAGCGCGACGGCTTCGCGTGGTGGATGCGGCGCGTCGCCGCGAGCGCGATGCTGTTCGATATGCTGCGCATTGATCATTTCCGGGGGTTCGCCAGCTACTGGACCGTACCCTGCGGGGAAAAGACCGCACGCCACGGCGTATGGCGCAAAGGCCCCGGCCGCCCCTTTATCGACGCGCTCAAGCTCAATTTCCCCGCGCTGCCCGTTATCGCAGAGGACCTTGGCATACTGACGCAGGACGTCTATGACCTGATGGAGTACGCGAGCTATCCCGGCATGCGCGTGCTGCAGTTTGCGTTTGACGCGCTGTGCGAGGATTGTTACCAGCCCCATACCTATCCTGTTGCCTGCGTCTGTTACACCGGCACGCACGACAACGATACCGTCATGGGCTGGCTCAAAAACGGCGAGCCGGAAGCGGTTGGCTATGCTGCGGAATATCTTGGCCTCAACCAGGACGAAGGCTTGAACTGGGGCTTTATCCGCGGCGGCATGTCGTCTGTGGCGGAACTATTCATCGCACAGATGCAGGATTATTTGGGCATGGGGACAGAGGCGCGCATGAACACGCCCAGCACCACCGGCTGCAACTGGTGCTGGAGGATGCTGCCCAACATGGCAAGCGATGAACTGGCGAAAAAAATCCGGCACATGACAAAGATGTACGGAAGATAATAAAACGGAGCTGCCCAAGGGCAGTTCCGTTTTATTTAGTTGCCCGCTTTGGGACGCCACACCAATAATATTGAATTGCCATGTAACGAAATTGTCTTTCTTCATGTCTAATATAAGAGCCCACACCAAACGGGTAAGTCCTCGCGGTTTTATATCCAGTATAGTAGGGTGTATGAAAAGGACTGAAAATCATGAAACGTTATCTTCACAAAGACGTAGAGCTTCTGTATCGGCAATATTATGCGGATGTCTATCGATACATTTCACTTATTCAGTATGCTTCTTCCGATGTAGAGGATATCGTTCAAAATACGTTTATAAAGGCAATGCGGGGAATTGCAGATTTTCGGGGGTATAGCAGCATACGGACATGGCTGTTTACAATAGCAAGGAATGAAAGTATTAGCTATTCGAAAAAGAAGGGGGGAGATGTTCCTCTTGACAACATGAGGGACTTTAACCAGTACATCAGCATTGATGAGACCGTATGCAATAAAGAAGCAGTAGACGTGATTATGAAATACATGAAGTGTTGTGCCGAACCTAAGAGAAGCCTGCTTGCGCTCAGGCTGATAGGAGAAAAGTCCTTTGTTGAAATAGGAGAGATCCTTGGCAAAAGCGATACATGGTGCAGAGTTACCTTTCTGCGGGCAAAAAGCGAAATCATCGGGAAGTTGGAGGAACTTGATAAATGAGTAAAGAAGATTGCGACATCATACAGGATTTGCTTCCAAGCTACTTGGAGGGGCTGACCACAGATAAAACCAATCGTTTTATCAACGAGCATATCAACGACTGTGCGGATTGCAAAAAAGCAGCGGAAGGGATGTCGAGAATAATTGAAGTAGCGCCTTCAGAGGAGAGGCCAAATAAAAAGCTCCTGGTCTATATATATGGCATTCGTGCTTGGTACTTTTTGTGCCCATTCGTTGCTTTCGCGCTTTACTATTTCAGCTTGGGGACGGCGTTGCATCTGTATGAAGGGCTATTAGGGCTGTTTAGTG
>JAEYSE010000083.1 GCA_023435025.1 Bacillota bacterium | reverse complement strand
ACTGCGCCGCAGCCCTACCGCAACGCGCCGGAGATGATGGGCATATTCGCTACCCGTTCTCCCGTACGGCCCAACCCCATTGCGCTTTCCACGGCAGAGATACTTGCAATGGATACGGAGAAAGGACTCATTCAACTCTCGTATATCGACGCAAACGACGGTTCACCGGTGCTTGATATCAAGCCCTACACGCCGAGCCTGGACCGCGTAGGGCAACCTGAAGTGCCCGGCTGGTGCGCACACTGGCCTAAGAGCCTGGAGGACTCCGCAAGCTTCGACTGGAGCGGCGAATTTAACTTTTAATATTGTTGCATAAAAAATCGCCGTGCCTGTTATAGGCACGGCGATTTTGTTTCGTTTAGCCGAACGCGACGCAGATCGTGGAAAGATAGCCCGTTTGCCCGTTTGCCTCGGCCTTGTACCAGTTGCCTTCGGCGGAAATGAGCTTAAGCGGCGTGCCCGCCTTAAGCTCGGCAATCACCGGGAAGCCGCTGCCCGGGCCGCTGCGGAAGTTCGCAATAATGCCGTCTTTTACCCGCGCCTGTACATCCGTCAAATTCGGCGCGGCGGTCTCCACGGGCACCGAGACTGCGGTGGCATCCTTGGTCAGGTGCTTCACGCGCACATAGCCGTAATCGTCGCCGACCTTGGCCGTCAGCCAGTATTTATCGATGGTACCGATTACTTCAATGGCCTCGCCTTTTTCAAATTCATACAGCGTGGAGGCCTTGGTGCTGGGGGATCGGTACAGGTGCGTCGTTTCCGTAGCAGTGTAAATGGGGTGGACGGGTATCATGGTGTTGGGGTCCATCAAAAGGAACTTGGTCTGCACATAGCCAAGCTTACCTTTTGACGTCTCCACCTTGCACCAGTCGGGACCAAGCTGCAAAATCTTGAGCTTCGCGCCTGCGGAAAGCGTGGTTACGGTCGAATCCTTGGTAGAGGAAAACCCGGTGCGCACCGGCACGTTATCTACCACCACGACAGCCGCCACAATGGGCGGGTCCGTCCGGAAATCCACAGGCTGCTTGTAATTGGAATAGCTCACAATGTCCGCCTTGAGCGTATTGCGCAACTTTTCGTTCTTTTCCCGGTTCTTCACAATGGCACACACGGTACCCGGCGGGCAGTTGTAAAATATCCACTGCGCCACATGGGGCAGCACGCGCACGCAGCCGTGGGAAAGGGCTTTCCCCAGCCCGTTGTACGCGCTTTTGGACATGTTGGTGATGGATTTGCTGTCATACATTACGGAGTGGATGTATACGCCGCGCACCACCTGAGTCCAATACTGCGCATACTGGCCGAACGCCACAAAATATCCGAAGCGTTCCTTTAAATGCCCCAACTTGAACGTGCCCGATCCCGTGGGGTTTTCCGAGTTGCCCGTTGTACACAGGCTTTGGAGCACTATGTTGTCGTATACGCCGGTGGAACTCCGCTCGTACACGGTAATGATCTGGTTGACTAGGTCGATGTCGATCTTATACCGGTTGGGGTCTGTGTTGTCGTAATCCACCTTGCTGCTGTAACCGGGAAGCACGCTGGCCTTTGCATCCTTTGCGGGCAGCAGGACGGCAAGCAAGAATAAAGCCGCGAGTATGCCCGACAAGAACCGTTTCATATGGCATTCCTCCTAAGATATTCCGCCCGGAAAAACATGGGCGGCTTTCTTGACTCTAACAAGTATGGGTCATAGGTACAATACTTTCGCGGCAATCTCTTACGGATTTACAAAATGTTCATGGCTGCCGCGTCACATCCTGCGGCGGCATGAACCGCATTGCGTGCACATACCATTAAGAAGCTATACGCAAATCAAATAAGGATGGTCGCAAAGCAGCACGGCCGGACAGGGAGGGCGATTGCCCTTGCATAAGCGCATCAGGGCGGGGGTGTTTCTTATCTGCATCACAGGTCTCTACGTTCTTTTATCCTCCCTGTTTGGGGGAACAGCTTGCGCGCCCGGCCCTTATACCTATGAACGGATGCAGCGCGATCTTGCGGCGCTTAAAAATAAGTATCCGGATACGCTGCAGGTGGAGGTGGTCGGCCGTTCCCGCCAAAATCGCGCAATCTATGCCGCCCGCGCAGGCGATGCCGGGGCGGACGTACACGTTCTGATACAGGCGGGCATCCATGGGCGGGAATATATGACGACGTTGCTTGCCATGCGGCAGCTGCAGCGCCTGCTTGAACGCGGCGTACCCGAAGGGACGCTGGTACATATCCTGCCCATGACCAATCCGGATGGCGTGACAATCTCCCAAAAAGGGGAGGCGACGCCATGGCTTGCAGCCATTTACGAACGGGACCTGGAACGAAACTATACAAAACTTCCGCTGACACAATACCTTCGGAGATGGAAGGCGAATGCTGCGGGCGTGGACATCAACCGGAATTTTGACGCCCAATGGCAGCGTATCGATACGGTGAATGCCCCTTCCTTTGCCTATTATCGCGGTACAGCTCCGGAAAGCGAGCCGGAAACGCGCGCGCTTACGGAGTATGCGAAAAGCTACCCCTTTGGAGCCACGGTAAGCTACCATGCCACCGGAAGTGAAATCTATTACGATTTTGGAGACAACAGCGCTGTCAATCAGGCCGGGCTGGCTTTAGCCCGCGCGGTGGCAAATGAGACCGGATATAAAATCGTTCCGGACGACGGAACCTCGTTTGGCGGGTTTAAGGATTGGGCGATTGAGCGGCTTTTAATCCCATCGCTTACAATAGAAATCGGGAAGCATCGCACACCGCTCCCGGGATATGAGTTTTTCTCCATTTGGGAGAAAAACAAAGACGTACCCTATATCGTGATCGATTTTATCAAGCACAGCAAACAGCATTAATAGCAAGCTCGGACGAGAAAGACCTTAAAAGCTTCGTTTCGGCAAGAAATGAGGCTTTTTTTGACGAAAACAGGCGAAAAATGGCCTACAAGGTTTGACAAGCGTATAAACTGTACGTTAAGCTAAAATGGTACTCATTCTTTTATATTCCATGAAAGGAGACCGGAAAATGAAAATTGCTTTATGCGGTTTAGGTAAGGCGGGTTTGCAGCTTGCCGGTCTTATCACACAAAAGCCGGAGCACAAGCTCGTTATGGCATTCTGCCGTGACGGCGGAAAGAAGGCGGGGAAAACCATATCCGACGTATATCCCTATAAGGGTTTTTCAAGCCCTATCTATGAAATTTCAAAGGCGGAGGAAGCTTTCGCAGAGAATAAGCCGGATGTGCTTATCGATTTTTCCAACAAGGAGGCGACGCTTAAAATCCTGCCCGCGTGTGCGAAATACGGTGTGAAGATGGTGGTATGCACCACCGACTTTTCCCCGGGAGACATCGCGCTTATACGCCGAACGGCGGGGGAGACGCCCGGGTTTTCCATCGTGCTCGCGCCAAACATCACGTTAGGCGTCAATGTGCTGATGATGCTCACCAAAAAGGCTGCGCAGCTTTTGCCGCAATTTGATTTCGCCATCACGGAAAAGCATCATTCGCGAAAGGCCGATGTTTCCGCAACCGCGAAGAAAATAGCGGACATGCTCAAGGGTATACTCAAAAAGCCCGTTTCGCTCAATTCCATCCGCGCGGGCGGATACGTGGGCCTGCATGAGGTCATGGCGGTGGGGGAGTATGAACGAATCACGCTCATACACGAATCCTTTTCCCGGCAGGCGTTCGCAAACGGCGCGCTGGTTGCAGCACAGTATATCGCGGGCCGTGAAGGATTTTATGAGATGGAGGACGTTATTCAGGATTACCTGAAGGTATAGCGCTATAAAATTATATAGCATATGAAAGGCGCGGCATTTGCCGCGCCTTCGACTCTCCTTATGGCGCAAGGTGCTTTTCCGAAAATAAAAAAACCTCCGCAATCAGCGGAGGCAAATGCTTTAATACCTGGATCTTGTGCGCTCCCTAGGCTGGAAGCAATCCTTGCAATAAACCGGCTTATCGGAGGAAGGCCGGAACGGAACGGTCGTTTCCCTTCCGCACTGTGCGCATACAGCGGGGTACATCTGCCGTTCGGAATTGCCGTACCCATCCCGATTGCCGCCCCTTTGCTGGCTCTTCCTTGCAGCTCTGCAATTGGGGCACCGCTGTGGTTCATTTGCGAACCCCTTTTCCCTGTAAAAGGCCTGTTCGCTGTCACTAAATAAGAATTCTGCCCCGCAGTCTCTGCAAGCAAGTATTTTGTCTGCCAAAGAAATATACCTCCATCTTATATCGGGCATTCATTGCCCCGGTTGTCTCATCCTATCATAGAATGCGCAAAAAAGCATCACAAGTTTTGTCGATTCTCATCAAAATGGAAATAATTTTGCGCATAAGGCAAAATGCCATGAATTTGGGAGGTTTTATGCCATAGGGAGCGTCAGTTCCGCCTTAAAGAGATCTCCGTCAGCCTTAAGACTCAGTTCTCCATTTTGTAGCTCCATCAGGCTTCTGGCTATGGAAAGGCCCAGTCCGCTGCCTTCCGTAGAGCGCGATACGTCGCCCCGCGCAAAGCGCTCCATCAGTTCCTCAGCGGGGACCCCGATGGCTTCACTTGAGATGCTTTTTACCCCGATCTTCACCGCGTTCCCGCTTTGCCCGGCTTCCACATACACGCGGGTACCCGGCAGGGAATACTTGCAAGCGTTACTCAAAAGGTTATCCACTACCCGCCATAACAGCCTTCCGTCGGCTAATGCAAACGGCAGCCCTTCCGCAATTTGCGCCACGGGCGTCAGCCCCGCAAGCGTGAGCCTTTCCGCGTATTCCGCAAGGCTCTGGTGTACAAGCTCCGCAACGTCGGTTGGAGCAAGCGCGACATTAAGCGCGCCGCTTGAGGCCTTGGACGCTTCCACGATATCTTCGGTCAGCTTTTTGAGCCGCTGCGCCTGGCGGGCCAGAACCTGCACATACTCCTTGGCCGCTTCATTGCCCAGCTCTTCTTTCTGCAGGAGATCGGTATAATTGACGATGGACGTCAGCGGCGTCTTGATATCGTGTGAAACATTGGTGATGAGGTCCGTCTTCATGCGCTCGCTTTTCACGCGCGCTTCAACAGCACGGCCCATGCCTAAGCCGATGCTGTTTAGGTTTTCGGCGTGTGTCTTAATATCAAAGAACAGTTTGGACGTATCGATACGTTCCTCCATGCGCCCCTCTGCAAGCGCTTCCCCTCCCTTTTTCACGCGCTGCAGCTGAAGACCCAGAAAGCATAGCGCGCCTAGCGCCGCAAGCGTGACGACAAAGAACAGGAACAGCGCAAACCCGCCTCGCCAATGCGATATGCCCTGGGCAAACAGCACCATGCAGACGAAGCCGAACACGATGTAGGAAACAATGATCTTCCAGAGTACGGACAGGTTCTGGAATATTGTGCGTATGCCGCGCCCAACAGAGCGCAGGCATCTCCAAATGAAGCGAAGCACAAACGTGATGATGTTGTTGCGCCAGAACGTACCTGCTTTGATTCGGGCGGCAAATGTCATAAAGAGCATCAGCAAAAGCGGCGTGCCGACGGCGGTCATGATGCCGGCAATCAGTATGACGCCGCCGATGCTGGACCATGTAAAAGAACTTGCGATGCCGCCCATACCCCAAAAAACGGCGAGGACGGCGGCAAGAAGCAGGTCAAACGGCACCCGGTCCAGCCTGGAGCACACAGCTTCCTCATGCCCTTCCCGCCTTCCGGCCGCGCACATAAGGAATATAAACAGCACAATGGCTGCTACGGTTGCTAAAATTCCCAACCAGGGGAGTGCAGCCTGAACGTTCGTTGGCGGCATCACCTGCAGCAGCCAGGGATCTTCTATCACAATCTCACCATTCTCATACGCCTGCGTCAAAGCCAACGCGCTAAAGCAGGCCAAGGCAAAAACCACCACGGCCACAAAAAGGAATATGGCCGCCACCTTTGCGGGAAACCGGTGCGTCAGCTTTGTATTCATAACAGTCCCCTTTCCATCTTGTACCCATGCCCCCATACCACCTTGATGAACCTTGGCTCCGCCGGGTTGATTTCAAGCTTTTCCCGGATGTGCCGGATATGCACCGCCACGGTGTTTTCCATGCCGATTGCGCTGCCCTTCCAGACCGCGCCGTATATCTCCGCGGAGGAAAATACATGCCCCGGCTTTTCCATCAGCAGCTTTAGTATGCTGTATTCGGTCGGCGTCAAAGAAACCGCTTCCCCGTCCACGGTTACCGCTTTTGCGGCGTCGTCCAGCACAATGCCGCCCAGCACCAGCCTGCAGGTTTCCTTCCCCTCCATGCCGCCCAAAAGCGTGTAGCGCCGCAGCTGGGATTTGACGCGGGCGAGTACTTCCATGGGGTTAAACGGCTTTGTCACGTAATCGTCCGCGCCTATCGTCAGGCCCAGTACCTTGTCGCTGTCCTCGCTTTTCGCGGTGAGGAGTATGACGGGAATATTGCTGGTTTCCCTTAGCTGCGCCGTCGCCGCAATGCCATCCAAACCCGGCATCATGATATCCATGAGCGCTAGGTGGACTTTATTTCCCTTTACGGCTTCAAGCGCCTCGCGCCCGTTGTAGGCAAGTACGGTTTCATACCCCTCGGCGCGCAGATAGATGTTGAGCGCGGATACGATATCGTGGTCGTCATCGCAAATCAAAATACGGTACACTGCATTCACCCCTTATGGGATATTGTACCGGAATTTGGCATTAAGATGTTAGGGGGAAATGGATGAAGAATTGATGAAGAATATATAAGCTCCCCGCCAAGGGAGGTGGCGGGGAGCATTCAATAATGCCCGCATGTCAGCCATCATGCGGGCTGTATGGTTGCTATCCTATATACACGTATCCCGGGGGAAAATGGGACAAGAATAATAATATTTGGCAAAAAGTTTTCGTCCTGCCCTAAATAGGGCGTTCCCCAAGCGAGGGATTTCCAAGGGATGCGTCCCTCTGGTCGGAGTTCGGGGGCTTGAAGACGGCTTATGAAGAAATGCCGGATAACTTCCGGCATTTCTTCACAAGGAGCGCCCAAACTTCATTTGGGCCAACATTATCAAAACGCGCCCATATCAACGGTGGAATTAAATTGATTTCTCAGAGAGTCTGTAATCAAAATTTCATCCCCGTTTTCCTCGCTTTCGGATTCCGCTGCAAACATCAGTCTGCCGAATTGCTCTCCTGCGCCATTGCGCAATCAATGGCGAGTACGACTGCCAACGCATAAATTTCATGCTGGGGAGCCGCAATGTCCAGTGCGTAGCTGTCCCCCCATGTGAACCATTCCTTCTGAATGGAAACCACCGGGCTGCCTGATTCCAGGATTTCATAGCGGTGCGCCCAGAAATCGCCCTCTACCTCCCAGTTTAATCCCTCAATGGTGTAGCGAGGCCGCAAAAACGTGAATTCCTTCTTGATCTGGGCGATGTGGCGGCCATTTGCAAACACATCATAACGCGGCAGAAAACTCCATACCTTTTGCTGGATAAACGCCGCCTCATTGCCCGAAGAATCCATAACGTGCAGCTTCTTCCCCCAGGAAAACAGTTCCCCCTCCACAAAGTACCGGTCGGCACCGTTTTCATCTTTTACTGTAAACCGGTCCCTCCAGGAGAACACCTTTTGTTTGATGTAAAGCTTCATACTCTATCCCCTAACCAATTCCTGTTTTCTATCAGTATGGCACGTCAGCCGCGCTTTGTGCAAGGCAACGCACTCTGAATTAAAAGGAACAATTAAGGTGCCGATCTGAAAGATGCCGGATCTCATGAAGAAAACACGGCAGCTACGACTAGCTATGGCTAATTTGAGCATTCCGTAAGCTGATTGGCGTTGAATAACTGCGTATTGTGTTCAGCGTGCTGTAACTGGTGGATGTACTCTACAATCGGCTCCAAATGCTCGTAGAATACAACGATCAGATCGCCCTCCCGTGCATTCGCAATTGCTGACTCCAACGCTCCAAGCTCACTATCGGCAATGATCACTTCTTTTTTGGAAAAGTGTGCTTTCATTAACGCGTGATAGAAGAGCGCGCTTACCTCTCCTTTCTTGCGCCCGCGAAGACACTCATCCTCTTTGATATAGATCTTCTGAAAATGTTTTGCACAAAGCTCGCCAACAGCCTGAATGGCAGCATTTTGCCTGTCTCCGGGCATACCGATAATACCCACGAGTCTTTTGGGATGATAAGAAGGCAGAGCGTCGATTACCGCTTCGTATCCGGGCAGGTTGTGCCCGTAATCGAGCAAAATGGAATAACCATTCATGGGGAATACTTCAAACCGGCCCTCATTAAGCCTGAAGCTTGATAATCCTGCCGCTATGGTTTGCAGCGGTACCTTTAGGCCATGGAGAGCGGCAACCGCAGCCAAGCAGTTTTCAACATTGCATGCGATTGCGCCATTTTTCGTAATGGGAATATCTTTGATGTCGATAACAGATGTGATTTCTCCATCATGAACGACAATTGCCCCATCAGATACGTAGACCTTTTTGTACTTTGAAAAACGGCCGGTAAACGCCTCGGGCGATTTTGCGAACAATATGATATTTGCTCTTATCCTGTTCATGATATAAGGCGTCATGGGATCTTCCGCATTCAACACTGCATATCCCGTGTCTTTTACGGCTTCGGCAACGAGCGATTTTACAAACGCAAGTTCCTCCAGCGTATTGATTCCCTGAAGCCCCAAATGATCGTCCGCAATATTTGTGATAACGCCAATGTCTGCAAGATCATATCCAAGGCCGGACCGTAGAATTCCTCCACGGGCCGTTTCCAGAACCGCTACCTCCGCATCTTTGTTGCATAATACCATACCGGCGCTTACGGCTCCCGTATCGTCTCCCTGATGGATGCATTTTCCGTTGATGTACGTGCCGGATGTGCTCGTCATACCCACTGTTTTTCCCTGGCACATAAGCACATGGGAAATGAGCCTTGTCGTTGTTGTCTTGCCGTTTGTGCCGGTAACGGATACAATTGGAAACCCCAAAGCATCATCATTCGGAAAAAGAAAATCAATAATATCCTTGGCTACGTTTCGCGGCTTTCCTTCGCTTGGGTATAAGTGCATACGAATCCCGGGAGCTGTATTGACCTCCACGATTACCCCGCCGGTCTGCTTGATTGGAACGGAAATATCTTCCGTTACAATATCGATGCCGGCGATATCAATGCCTAAAATCGAGGCTGCCCGAACGGCGAGCTCAGCGTTTTCGGGATGTATTTCATCCGTACGGTCTATAGCTGTGCCGCCCGTACTCAGGTTTCCATTCTCTCTGAGTCGAATGATCTGCCCAATTTCAGGAACGGAAAATGGCATGAGCTTATTGCGCCGGAGCAGCCTGCGGGCATTGATATCGAGCTTGATTTTTGTCAGAGGCTTTTCGTGATGGTCGCCCCGTTTTTCATCCTGGTTAATAATGTTCACGAGCTCCTCAATGGTGTGCACGCCATCTCCGGTGATAGAGGCGGGGTTCCGCTCAGAAACGGCGCTGACATTATTGCCGACAACCAGGACCCGAAAATCTTTTCCTGTGACAAACCGCTCCACAATAACGGCACTGCTGTAGGAAAAGGCATCCTTAAAAGCGGCCCTGATCTCCCGCTCATTTTTTAAATTCAGATGCACCCCTTTGCCTTGGTTTCCATCGTGCGGTTTTATGGCGACAGGTACGCCGATCTCTTTTGCCGCCTGAAGCGCCGAAATTTCACTAAAAACAAGTTTCCCTTCCGGAACCGGTATGCCCTGTTCCCGAAGCAGCGACTTCGTAAGCTGCTTATCAGATGAAATATCGACCGCTATACAGGAAGTGGTATCGGCTAACGTCGCCTGCTGCCTGCGTTGGTATTTCCCATACCCAAGCTGTATCAGGCTTTCTGTTCCCAGCCTGTGAACGGGTATCCCGCGCTTTATTGCTTCGTCGAAAATGGCAGCTGTGCTTGGCCCAAGTTCGGCTTCTCTGGAAGCCTGCTTAATACCGGCAAGTGTTTCTTGAACGCTTACGTTTTTATGTCTTAAGAAGTTGTCGACGAGGTAGACCGCAGCTTTGCCGCACTCTAAGCCGCAAACCTCATTCATATATTCATACACAAGAAAGGACTGCCGGGGCTTGTCCGTTTCGCGTGTCTTGCCAAATGTCACGTTATAGCCCACCATAAACTGCATTTCCAATATGATGTGCTCGATTACATGCGCGAGATAAGTACCTGAATTGAGGCGCTCTAAAAAGCCCCCCTCATACCCAAGCCCGCAATAATTTGTTTTCAACCCGGGAAATTCCTGCAATATCCAATCGTTGAAATTCTCGATCTGAGTCGTAGGGATATTGTTGTATTTCCCGCTATCCAATACCATCTTGATGACAGGAAAATGGCTATAAATATTTCTGCCCCGGAAGGTCGTAATGTCAATAATCTTCATCTTCGTCTCCATTATATTGATCGACTTTTATAACCTCTTTGGCTTTCATGTCATATCCGTATCCGTACGGAAGAATATGTACAGTCACGCCGACAATTGCAAGAAGTTCATTCGGCTCCAATTCTGCGACATTAGAGCTTTGTATGGTGCTCCCGTCTATCACGGTTACGGAGTTTTCCCCTATCACCTTAAAATGAATGTCCGGGTACACCTTGATTGCAGTATTTTCATCGATACCAATCCCAATTACGTTGGGGTTTTCCGCAATGCCGCATAATAGGCGCCCAAACCTTCCGCGCTGGTCAAAGTGCTGGTCAATAATACAGTTTTCAATCAAGCCTAATCCAGGCGCCATTTTGAGGGTACATTTTCTTGCGGGCTCATTATCGTTGCCCTGAACAATCATGGTGGAACTCATTGCCGATGCCCCGGCGCTTGTTCCCATAATGAAGCCGCCGTCCTGGTAGAGATACTGAAGTTCATTGTTTGCCTTCGTTCCACCCAGTATGCTCGTAATCCGAAGCTGGTCCCCCCCGGTAAAGAAAATGCATTTTGACCTGCGGATAACATCGCACACTTCCTCGCTGTTCGCATCTTCGCGAGATTCTATATTGAGGATATTGATGTTATCCACGCCAAGGTTATAGAATACGTCCTTGTATTCCTGTCCAACTTCCTCCGGGTAATTGGTTGCAGTGGTAACAATGGTCAGGATTTCGTCTTTCCTTACCATGTCGGCAGCCTGCGCTAGAATGGAGCGGTCTCCCCGCTTATCTTCGGCGCCGCCAATGATTAAGAGATATCCGTTATTATTCTCTCTCATTTCGCACCCTCCACAACCTTGGAATCATTGACTGTAAGCTTACCCCTGCAAAGCAGCTTCTGGACCCGGTACTCTTTATCCGTTATGAGGATATCCGCGTCGCTCCCCTCCTGAAGCACACCCTTGGTAGGAAAGAGTTTTAGCACTTTTGCCACATTTTCCGTTACAAACCGGAACATATCCGTTGGAGGAATATTCTCTTTTACAATGCCATTTATGACGTCGTCATAAAGAGACTGTATTTTTGCAACCTCGCTTCCCGCGCTTCCGTTTGCGTCCGAGCTGATCGTTACCCTGGACAGATCCAAATGTTCTTCCATCAGCATTTTGATAGCCTTGGGAACAGCAAGTCCTTTTTGCTCTCCTGCCGTTAAATCAATATTCCCGCCGTCCCTGCAATAGTCGGTGGCCTGATAAAATAAGCCTGCGTGCCGGTTTACATGGGTAGGGACAAAGATTTCTTTCGGCAGATCCGTCTGGTCCAAAAGGTTCAGCAAAGGACTTAATCCTTCTTTACCGTCTCCGACATGGATATGGACGACCCCGGCCTTTCCGCTGATAAGCCCCGCAGTATTGCTTTGCGCGGATAGTTGGGCAAATTCGTTGGCTGTAGGCTGCGAAGAACGATAATCCGAAATTGCGATTTCGCCGGTACCGATGATCTTATCAATCAAAATAAGATCCTCGGCAATCGTCCCGGTAATCGTTACGGTAGGGATCGCATAACTGCCCGTATAAATATAGGCGGTCAACCCTTTTGCCTCCAGCGTATTTGCTTTTGCCAATAAGCTTTTGAGGCTTTTTGTATAGCTGTCAAATCCGAGCACGCCGACAACGGTCGTAACCCCGGCAAGCAGGATTTGCTCCAGATTGATTTCATCTATTCTGCTCGCAGGGCCGCTCTCACCCCCACCGCCGATCAGATGGATGTGCTGATCAATGATACCCGGGAAAGCATATAGGCCGCTGCATTCGATAACATTGGCGTATGCATACAGTACCTGATGTTCGCCGGGCTCCGACATCTTCACGATTTTATCCCCACAAACCACAATATCTCTGCATCCTGCGTGGTCTGGGCAATAGCAGTCTATATTCTTTAATATTGTGAACATACTTCTCCTTCTATAGAAATATTATGGACTTATCTTTTTGAAGCGATGCATAATCAATGGGGCCTGACAGATAATAACACTGTCTCTAGCTCTTCATGTGTGGGACGGTTCTTTCCCTATGAGCCCTGCTTATGCTGCAGGGCTCTTTTTGTACATAGTGGGAGCCTGAAACATTCAGGCTCCCACTGCAAAAGCGTCATACATCAATCATGGCTTGAGCACAACCTTAATACAGTTGTCCTCTTTAAAATCAAATATCCGGTACGCATATTCTCCCTCGTCCAAAGGCAGACGGTGTGTAATGATGTCCGTGGCATCAAACTTATTATTCTCAATGAGTTTCAATATTTTGTCGACATATTTATGGGCGGGGCATTGGCCCATTTTTAATGTGATATTTCTTGCAAAAAAATCTCCCAAAGGAAAGTAGTTGTATCGTGCCCCGTACACCCCAACCATCGAAACCGTTCCGCCTTTTCTTACCGCCTGTGTTGCAATTTCTATGGCCGATTTGGACCCACCCTGAAGCTTAAGAAATGTTTCCACCTTTTCAATGGTGGTCATCTTTCCGTCCATACCGACGCAATCAATCACAACATCAGCACCACCATGGGTAATTTCTTTTAAATACTCGCCGGTATTATCATGGGCTTCGATATTGACGGTGTCCGCCCCATAACCCGCAGCGTGGGCAAGCCGGTAGTCTACGCAATCGACGGCAATGACTTGTTTGGCTCCCTTATAAACCGCCCATTTTATGGACAACAGGCCAACGGGCCCGCATCCCAATACGATCACGGTGTCGTCCTGTTTCACGCCGCCGTTTTCTACACCCCAATAAGAGGTAGGAAGTATATCCGTTAAAAACAGCACCTGTTCGTCGGAGAGCGCTTCGGGAACCAACGTGGGGCCAACGTTTGCATACGGTACGCGTAGATACTCCGCCTGGCCTCCGTCGTACCCGCCGTATGTCTGGCTATATCCGAAGATGCCCCCCGCCTCGCCGTTCGCGTTGGAGTTTTCGCATTGGCTCCACAAATCATGTTCGCAAAACCAACAGTGGCCGCACGCTATGGGAAATGGAATGATGACGCGGTCTCCCTTTTTGACCTTGTATACTTCTTTTCCCGCTTCCTCCACAATACCCATGGTTTCATGGCCTAATATGGAACCCTTCAGCAGGTTGGGGACCATCCCATGCGCCAGATGCAGATCCGAACCACAAATGGCGGTTGATGTGACTCGAACGATAATATCATCATCTCTTTTGAGCTTGGGAAAATCTACGTCCTCCAATCGGATATCGCGCATACCCTCATATACCATCGCCCTCATAGGTTACACCCTCCCGAATGCATTTTGCTTAAGTTTGCCTGTCGCTCCCTAAGTCTATTCGGAAAAGCGAATCACAACACAACGGGATTAATAAAAGAAGAAGCGCTCCTATAAAAAATGGCGCGCTTCCTGCAACATAAATGATATCTGGTCTGATATACTAGTCTCGATATAGAAATCTCCGATGAACATTATTATTTGCGTTTCGCGCATAATATTTGTAGGATGGCAGACAATAGCAACGCAATGACCGCTTTTAATATTATTTGCAACCCCTTTTCTCCTGTGGTCCCAAAATGTCCCGCTTCTGGCTGCGGGGCATTTTGTTTTAGTTCCAATCAATTTTATCTTTTCCACCATTAAATTCTCAGACGAGGGGCGCTGTCGTCTCGTATCCACTTCGAACAAGATATTTTTACCCTGGTCGCACATACTAGTCTTATCAATGAGATCGGATGAAAACGATGATATTCATTTACATTTTACTGTTTTTATTGATCCTTTTCATTATTGTTGACCTTGTGCACGGCATTCGGATCACGATTTATGCAATACTGAACAGGGATACGATGAAAGTCGACATTACCTGTTTATATCCGCTATTTAAAGCCACGTTTGATGTGGAAGACGAATGCCCTTGCCTTTCTATTTATTTTATAAAAGTAAAGCTTTTCAAAACAAAACTTGTAAGGAGAAAAGTATCCAACAAAAAAAGGCTTTTGAACGCTTTAAAAATATCGAACTTCGAGCTTTCTACCTCATATGGGTTAAGGGATCCATTTTTGACGGGACTGGTTTCGGGCTTGCTTGGCATTCTATCTTCGTTTGTCCCAATCTCTAGTCTGGTTTTGAAGCCGAACTTCATGTCGAACGAACAGTATGTTACCCTTGACGCATCGGCAACCATCAAAGTAGGGCATACTATTTGGGACTACCTTAAATATAAGACATAAGGAGATACAACAATGGAGCAAGATGTAACCCAATATGTAGATACCCTTTTTTCAAACCTAAAAGACTTTTCCCAGCAAGATGGTTTGATCGGTAAACCTGTAGTTCAGGGAGATAAAACTTTCCTGCCCGTAATGTCTATGATGCTCGGATTTGGAGGGGGAGATTCGCAAAGTAAAGGCAAGCAAAACACTCAGTCAAACGGTGGAATGGGCAGTATGATAGGTGGTGCACATGGCGTCGGTCTAAAGCTTTGTACGGACGCTATTATTATCATCGACAGTGATCAGGTCTCTGTCACACCTATCGGTATGGGCGCTGCGGGAGCGGGTTTAATGGATAAAATCCCTCAAATTGTTAACGGGCTTAAAGGCGGACAGCAAAATAATCAGCAGCAACAAGGTCAGCAATCACAAGGTCAACAGGCGCAGTCGGGCCAGCAGTCCCAGCAGGGTCAACAATCTTCTCAGGGTCAACAATCTTCGCAAAGCAGTCAGTATTAGTCTAAATCTGCGTCAAATTTTGATTTTGAGAAGTATTTTATAATATAACAAAAGCCCGCAAACGTACTGTTTACGGGCTTTTCCATGTGGTCGGGGCGACTGGATTTGAACCAGCGGCCTTTTGGTCCCGAACCAAACGCGCTACCAAGCTGCGCTACGCCCCGACATGGAGCCAACGAGGGGACTCGGACCCCTGACCTGCTGATTACGAATCAGCTGCTCTACCAGCTGAGCTACGTTGGCAGTCAAATTCGGGTGCGCATCACGCACCCGACCTTTTCAATTATAGGGGAGAGGGGTGCCTTCGTCAAGCACTTTCTTGTGTTAAAACCGCCTTTTAAACCTCCGGCGATGCGGAAGCGGGACGCTTCGTCAGGCTTCTTCCTGCATTTGGATGGCCTCAGACACCTCCGGCTGCATCAGTTCCATACCGGCTATAAACTCCTGCAAC
Source organism: Bacillota bacterium (assembly GCA_023435025.1). GTDB lineage: Bacteria > Bacillota > Clostridia > Christensenellales > CAG-138 > JAEYLA01. Next base: position 6,861 of record JAEYSE010000083.1, on the reverse strand, counting down.
AGGGCGATTGCAGCGTTCAGGTGCGCTTTTTCCACGCTGTACATGGTGAACCCGCCTTGCCGCCTTGCGCGCACCAACCCGCAGGAGGTGAGGATTTTCATATGGTAGGAAAGCGAGGGCTGGGTGATGCTGAAGCATTCGAGTATGCTGTTGGCGCACATGCTCTCCAATGTCAGCATGTGCACGATTTTCAGCCGTGTTTCGTCCGCAAGCGCTTTAAAAAGCGGCACATAATTGTAAAAATAGGTCGTCATGTCCCATCCACCTTAGCCGTCAATCCTCAAAGTACGCCAAAATGCCGTTTCTGATTCCCCGCGCCATTTTCTTCTGGAAGGCGGCGTCGGTCAGCTTATGGTCTTCCGCTTCATTTGTCATATGCCCCATTTCGATATTGACCGTAGGGCGTTCGCACCAGTTGAAGCCCGTTTGATCGTCCCGGTAGGTAACGCCCTTTTTTACGCTGATGCCGGTTTCTTCGCCGTAGGCGGCGAGTATTTTCTTCGCCGCACCAACACTTTCACTGTAATACGGGTACTCCTTGCTTTTGGGTACCAGCATGAACGCGCCGTGTACGTCGGGGTCGTTACTGCCGTTGCAATGCAGGCGGACGCCAAGGTCCACTTTGGCTTTGTTGAAAATCTTAGCTCGGTCGATGTTGGAAAGATCCACATCGTTTTTCGTGCGCGTCATGACCACCTTCGCACCCAGGTCCTCCAGCATGTCCTTTAATTTCAGGCCGACCTGCAGCGTCACCTCGTATTCCCGTACCCCGGTAAATCGGCCATACGTACCCGAAGAAACCTTATCCTTGGTTTCGGAAGATCCAGGTGCCACCGGCTCCTGTTCCCGGTTGGGGTGCGCCTGATGCCCCGGGTCTATGCCGATTACAAGTCCTGTGAGCGCCTTGTCTGAGGAAGCATCAGGCTTCTTCGTCGGTTTGGGCGTAGGCTTGGGTTCTTCCGTTGGCGTAGGAGCAGGCTTTTTCGTGGGTTCCGGCGTGGGTGCTGCTGTAGGTTCGGGCGTTGCACTTGGCGCAGGCGTGTCTTGCGGGGGAGGGGCGGGCGTTACGGAGGTATCCGGAGAAGGGGAGAGGATCACGCCGCCTGTTACCGTGCCGCCTGGCTTTGCGCCGGATTCCTCCACCGTTCCACTGAGTTCCACAAACATGGCTTCCTCCGCCACGGGAGGTGGGGTAAGAACCAATATAGCAAGGCCGATCACTCCGATCAGCAGTACCGAGAGTATGACCCATTGTAGTATGCTTTGCTTTGAAATTGCCGAGGGTTTATGCGTCATTTCACCGCGTCCTTTACCCGTGAAAGATCGCGCTCCTCCAGCATGGCGCAAACCAGCGTGCCCTCTTCGGTATGCTCCTCGGAGAGTATGCGCCCCACGTTGCGGATGAGCGCCATCGCGTCATACCGGTGGTAGGGGACAAGAAGCTCCACGCGCACCTGCTGGGCGCTCAATGTCTTTTCCACCGCCGCAAGCAGCGCGTCCACTCCTGTTCCGTCTTTTGCGCTGATGTGGGCCCATTCCCCGCGGTGGCCGGGGTTGGCGTTTTCCCGGTCTATCTGGTTGTACACGTTGATGCGCGGGGTATCCGCAGCACCCAGGGATGCTAGGACGTCTTCCACCACCTGCATCTGCGCGTCATACTCCGGGTTTGCACAATCCACCACATGCAGCAGGAGGTCTGCGTGCTTGACTTCCTCCAGCGTGGCGCGGAACGCCTGTACCAGGTCGTGCGGCAGCTTGTGGATGAACCCGACCGTATCCGAAAACAGTGCCTGCGTTCCCTGCGGCAGCATCACCTGGCGTACCACGGGATCCAGCGTGGCAAAAAGCTTGTCCTCCGCCAGCACGTCGCTGCCCGAAAGCGCATTTAAAAGCGTGGATTTTCCCGCGTTGGTATAGCCCACCAGCGCCACAAGCGGAACCAAGTTCTTTTCCCGCCGCTCACGCCTTAAAGCCCGCTGCTTGACCACCTCGTTAAGCGTTTCCTCCAGTTCGAATATCCGCCTGCGGATGCGCCGCCGGTCCAACTCCAGCTTCTTTTCGCCGGGGCCGCGCGTGCCGATGCCGCCGCCTAGCCTGGAGAGCGCCATCCCCGAACCAACCAGCCGGGGGAGGCGGTATTTTAACTGTGCAAGCTCCACCTGCAGCCGGCCTTCCCGCGTCTGGGCACGGGCCGCGAATATATCCAGTATCAGCGTAGTCCGATCTATGACGGGGCGACCCAGGCCCTCCTCTAAATTTCGCAACTGTACGGCGGAAAGCTCGTCGTTGAATATAAACAAATCAGCTTCCATCGCGCTGCCCATTAAAGAAAGCTCTTCCACCTTGCCGGAGCCGATGTAGGTGGCATTGTCTATGCTGCGGCGCTTCTGTACGCTTTGGCCCACCACCTGCGCGCCTGCGGACTTTGCAAGCTCCGCAAGCTCTTTCATGGTGTCCATGGCGTCCACCTGATCCAGCCCCACCAATATAGCGCGCTCGGGCCGGGCCGCCGCCGTTTCATGCGTGCCGGTTTTTAAACGATCGTCCGCAAGATAAATTTCGCGTATCAATGCCTTCTGGGGCAGGCGACTTGGCTGCATGGGGCCGTAAAGCAACACTTCATAGCCGTCGTCACCCCACTCGCCCAGATATGCGGCATATAGGGTGGAGGGCTTACCGTCCCGTACGGCGAGAGCCGCCATGCAGTCCAGCCGCATAGACTTGAGCGTGCCCAAATCCACCTCGCTGAGCATGGCGCTGCCGTTGGGGTGGGTGTGGATACACCTTACGCCCGAAAGCCTGTCCTCATTGCGCACCACGCGCATGTCCGGCATGGCGACAGTGTTCGCGTCCCCCACGCTGACGTCCACGATAGCACCGTTACGCTTGATGTACACCGAAATTTCGCGGTTGATGGCTGCAGTGCACGCACTCAAATGCTCCAAAAGCTCAGTGGTGGCAAACGTATCCTGCCCTACGTCGAATTCATAGAGCTGCTCGATTTCCGCAAGCACGGTACCGCGAATGCCCGTTGTGTTTCCGTTTACCTGTTTTGGCATGTGAATTTCCTTTCAGTAGGGGGTTATAACTTCAGGGGCTTTGCCCCTGAAGCCCCAAGGGACACGTCCCTTGGGAATCCCGTCCCTGGAACCGCCTAGGGTGTTTCCCAAATGGATTTTTAGGGCCGTCACGGCCCTAAATAGAGGTTCGGAGGCGGGGCCTCCCAAGTCAATGCTTAATTATGAAGTATGTCCAATACAAGGGCTTACGGCACCTAAGGTTCCGGCGTAATCGTGGGGATCTGCGGCGCGTAATAGCCTACACCCACGGTGATTTTGCCCGCGTACGCGCGGTAGGTGGATTTGGCGAGTGGCTCCGACTTTATTTCCTCGCCGTCCTTGTAATAATGCTTGTAGGACTGCCATACGGAACCGTCCTGCCGGGATACTTCTTCCTTATAATAATCCGCCGCGACGGTGGTATCTACCACCACTTCCATCTCTCCCTTGGGAGAAACGGTCTCGATCCGTTCGCTGCTCAGCCGGATCTCATCATATTCCCCATTGAGCGGCGCGCCGTAGATTTCCACATGCATGCTCTTATCCGAAATTCCTTCCGGCACAGCCCCGTCCTTTGAGTCGATGGCGTAGGCGAATATGTAAATGTCCGCCGCAGTGTTGTTCTTAAACTGGAAATCGATTGTGCCGGTGTTGATGGTGGCGTCCAAGCCCCGGTCGATATACCCGACGGGGCTAGAGTGGTTACGGCGGTAGACGATTTCAAGATCCGCCTTGACAACGGCAGCGTATAGCGTGGTGCTGACCTGGCAGACGCCGCCGCCCGCCTGGTCCTCCGTAGCGCCCTGCACATAGGCGGGGGCCGCCTTCCAGCCCAACTCATATGTGCGGGGGCCCAGCGTATCGTTGGTGGAGAACGTTTCTCCCGGCTTTAATACAAAGCCGTTGATAAGAGTTGCGGCGCGCTTGACATTGAATACGCGGTCCTCGCGGTTGTAGGGGGATTTGCGGAATGACGTCTCCGCGGAACTCCGCTTGCTCAACAAAGTTGCTTTGAGCATATCCACCGTAACGGCGGGTTCCGTGTACAGTATGGGCAGCTCCACTTCGCCGTATTCGCGCGCTTCCGCCCGTTTTTGCAACTCCTGCAGCAAAGCTGCTTCGTCTAAAACCTGCCCCTTTGCTTCAGGCGTAAAATCAAGGAAGTCCTCCGGTGTCATATCCACCTTGACGGTATACTGCTCCTTTAATTTGGCGCTTGCGTCCACCGGCTCTGTTTTGACACGTTCCGCAAGCCCGGCAATATGGCTTTGGGCCGGGGAAACATCTACCGTATAACCGATGGTAAACTCCTTGGGCGAAGAGAGAAGCGCCTCGCGCTCCGCTTTCTTTTCCGCCCTTGTGCCGGTGTTGCCCAGTGCGATCGCCTGATTAAGTATGGCCTCGGTATCGAACGCCACGTTAAAGTCTGCGTAGGTAAGTGTAATGGAAGCGCCAGGTGCGTGCAATACAAACTGTATTTCAGCCGCCTTTTGCCGTTCCGCTTCCTGAAGCGCCGCACGCGCCTCTTCCAAGGCCATGCCCGCAAGGGAAACGCCTTCCACGCTGACCCCTTCTGAAAACGTCTGGGTATTCGGCTCGGTCAAGGCGGGCTCAGCAATTCGCTGATACGCCAGAAAGCCGCCCAGAGCCAGGCATACTACCGCAAGCAGCAGTACGATTGCCCGGAGCGCGCGTGTGAAGGGGGTGAATTTTGATTGTCTTCTTGTTGCCATTTCTTCTCCTTATCTCGGTAAGAAAAACGGGCGTTCCATTTAGAACGCGCTCTTCCATCGCCATAAGGCGGGATATTTCATGTACATATTCTCCATATGTACATGTTATGATGCTTTTGTAGCATTTGTCAACCTTTGGGGAAACCCGGTAAAACGCCATAAAGCGGCGCTTTTTTGGGTGTGCTCTGTTCAGAGCGCGCACAGGTTCATAGAAAGTTTATAACTCCCGTCCTCCCATTTTAAACGCAGGGTGTCCCTAGGCGTTTGCCGATAGCGTTTTTCTCCATGCCTTCCTTTATTTTTCTGGCCGCCCGTAGAAAATGAAACAGGCCAGTCTCATTGGCATATGTTATACTTTTGCTATGATTGATATACAGAACATAAAGCAGATGCGCCTGGCTGACGATGTGGATTTTGAAACCACGCTGTTTTCTGGGCAAACATTTTCTTGGGCGAAAACGGGCGGCGGATATATTGGCTGTGTAGAGCGGAACGCAGCGTATCTTGACGCCTCCTCCAATATGCTGTATTGGACGGGGGGTGCCGACGACGCATACTGGACCCGCTATTTTGACCTTATCCGGGATTATGCCGCGGTGTTTTCCGCGTTTCGTTATGATGCGTATATTCAGCAGGCGTATGCCCGTTATGGCGGCATGCGTATACTCAACCAGCCGATCTGGGAGACGCTATGCGCCTTTATCATATCGGCCAACAATAACATCAAGCGCATCACTTCCATTATGGCGCGCATCCGGGAGCGCCTGGGCGAGCATCTATCTTTCAAAGGGCATACCTTATACACATTCCCCGATGCCGGCGTCATCGTGCAGGCGGGTGAGCCGCTGTTAAAGGAGTTGGGCCTTGGCTACCGCGCGGCCTATCTGTTTCAAACTGCCCGGCGCGTGCAGGACGGGTTCGATCTTTGTGATCTGCCCCATATCGGCTATGAAGAGGCGCTCAAAGCGCTTGTCGGTCTTCCTGGCGTGGGCGAGAAGGTGGCGGACTGTGTGCTGCTGTTTTCCTGCGGATACGCGCGCGCATTGCCTGTGGACGTATGGGTAAAGCGCGTGATGCGCGTGCTGTATGGCGCTTCTGGCTCCAACGCAGCCATCAAGGCCCGGGGATACGCCTGCTTTGGCGAGGAAGCCGGGCTTGTGCAGCAGGTATTATTTCACGGCGCGCGCACGGGGCTTTTCCCAGAGCTGTGCGAGGCGGAACGGCAGATTTGTGGTACCAAATCGATGCCGTCCTGACCGAAAACGCCATTTAGAGCAAGCCATGTAATTTAATACAATAGGAAAGGCCCCCACCATTCGGCGCGGGACCTCAGGCTGTCTCATCCAGGGGTTTGGGGGCGCAGCTCTCGGAGCTTTCAACCGCCGGCGACATGTGCGGCGGCTGCGGAAAGCCTTGCGGCGCAAGGCTTTGCTTGCAGGAATAACCGCGCGTGCCGTAGGCACAGGTTGTTCCTGTAATCCTCAGTATCACAGGTGCTTTTTCGACAAGAAAAGGCCCGCACCATTCGGTGCGGGCCTTCAGTGTTCGTCGCTCTGCATCGGAACTCATCCTATTCTCTGTTATTTTGCCTGCTCGTTCTGCTATTTGTGGGATTCTCTGCGCCGTACTAGCGTGGTTCCCGTCAGCAACGCGGCCCCTCCAATCAGGAAGCTAAGCCCAAGCCATTGGTTTTCCGTCCCGGTGCTGGGCGCGGAGATCGAGTCAACATCGGAACCCGGCCCTAAGGGGATTGCGCCGCCACCCAGGGGGATGCCATCATCGTCGTCATCATCGTCATCGGGAACAGGGGTAGGATCAGGGCCCGGAGTTACCGTAGGAGTGGGAGTCGGAGTTTCCGAAGGAGTCGGAGTCTCCGTGGGAGTCGGAGTTACCGAGGGAGTGGGCGTAGGGGTCTCCGAAGGAGTTGGGGTCTCCGAAGGAGTGGGTGTCGTAGTCGGTGTTGCAGTGGGAGTCGGTGTGGGTGTTGGGTTGGGCGAAGGAGTGGGGCAGTCATCGTTATCGCCACCGCCACCGGGGCCACCGCCACCGGGGCCACCGCCACCGGGGCC
>JAEYSE010000002.1 GCA_023435025.1 Bacillota bacterium | reverse complement strand
CCCCCCCCCTTTTCGCATGACATTAAGGGTAGCTAACTATTTGATCTCAAACACGACGCTGGCCTGCATCGTGACTTCCATCGTCCCGGAGGACACGGGTACCGCCGCGGCGGCGTCATAAGCGGCTTCCGCCGCAGCATAGCGGTAGTTGTTATAGGGATTGACTGTGCTCACTACGCTATCCTTGACGCTTAGTATGCGCACGATCTGTACGCCTGTGGTTTCGGCCATGAGCTTGGCTTTGACGTCAGCATTGCTAAGGGCTGTCTTTAACGCCTCCAAACCGGCTGCGTCGGGGTTTTCAAGGCCAAACTGCAGGCTGTAAGCCTGGTTCATGCCCGCCTTGGCGGCGACGTCAAGGAGCGTTCCGATCTCAGTCAGATCGCGCATCGTTACCTCGATCATGTTGGTAGTGGTATAGCCTGTGATACGCTGCGTGTTACCGGAATACGTATAGTCCGGATTGACGCTATACTGTGAAGTATAGTAATCCTTTTCCTCAATGCCCAATTGTTTGAGCGCTTCATACAGCGCCGTCATCTTTTCCAGATTAGCGGCTTGCGAGGCCTCGGCTGTCTTGGCCTGGCTTTGTACGCCGAGCGTGATATAAGCGATATCCGGCTCAACGCGTACGGTACCCTGCGCCGTTACCTGTATTGTGTTGATGGGCGTTTCTTCATCATTGCCGCTTATGGGTGCCATCACCTGCTGCGCGGTGGGCTGTGCCTGCGCGAACGCCTGCTTGCCCAGCAGCGCCACAGCAATACCCATCATCAGCACAAAGGCTGCCGCCAATACGACCAATACGCTTTGTAACCCTTTATTCATGTTGAAAACCTCCTTCAGGTGCTCTTTCTACTCTTAAAACGCAGATGACAGCATATCCGTTCCATTCCTGTTCGAAGAAATATTCTCATCGCCTTAAAAACAGCAATACTATCGTGGAAAAGTTTTTGTTGGAAGGTAATATCAGTATTAATATTACCGACAATATGTATAAGTGCAATTTTATATTTCCTGCGAGGGATGACGCGCAACGTATCCGGTAAAAAACACACCAAAAGCCAGACTGTTTGATAGGAGCAACTATGCAACCTGCCACCGCACTCTTGGTTGCTTGTCTTGGGGCAATTTTTGTACTGCTGACGCTGTATATCTACGTCATCATATTCGAACGCAAGCTTTTTCTGATGTTATGGTTGGTTGGATGGGCCATCATTGGGCTCAATTATAGCCTAGATGCTTTCTTTCCTGACCTTTTAAGGCAAAACCGCTTGATTTTATTGCTTAGCCTAAGTTCGTATTTCATTGCAAATCTTCTGATATCGAGGGGAACCTGCGATTTTCTGAAAATCAGAATTACCCAAGCCGTGTTTTGGACGGTAGGAATCGTGTGGTTCTTGTTTTTTATTCTTTTCTCACAATTAAGTTGGCCGGCGCTTTGGATGATTGAATATACCAATGCGGTGGTATTTGCCCTGAATTTTTGTGTTGGCGCGGCGATGGTATGGTCATCCAAGACATATGGAAAGCTTGTTCTTTTTCTGGGGATTCTCAATATGGCTTGGGCGTGTAATACCGTTCTGTTTTCTTTTATTCTGAAAATGCCTCAACTGGCGCCGTATATTGTTTCACACATTCTGCTGCTCGCCAGTGCGATTGGGCTGTTTCAGCTTTTCTTACGGGAGCAGAAGCGAGAGATTGAGCGTGGTCTGGCGCACATTACATATCTTACATCCCACGATGAACTGACCGGATTGTATAATAAAACCTTCTTTGATATCAAGATACAGGAACTCTCGAAAGACAACAGCTGCCTGCCCATCTCCCTGCTCGTTGGCGATATGAACGGGTTGAAATTCATCAACGATGTGTTCGGACACAATGCGGGTGATAACTGGCTAAAAAGGACTGCCCTGATTTTTCAGCAAGCCTGCCGTCCAGGCGATATTATAGCCAGGTGGGGTGGCGATGAGTTTGCCGTGATACTTCCTAAAACCGACAAAGATACGGCGCTCCGAATAGGACGCCAGATTAATACCGCATGCAAAAACATTCGGGAAACAGACGTGCTGTTAAGCATATCCCTTGGCGTGGCCACAAAAGACGATCATGCGGCGGATTTGTCTGAGGTCCTCAAAGAAGCGGAAAGACTGATGTATGAAGCGAAGCTTGTCGAAGGGAGGAAAGCCAGAGCGACTATTGTTGAAAACCTAAGTTTGCTTTTGCAAAAAGAAGATGTTGAGACAAAAGAGCACATAGAAAGAATGGAGCGCCTCGCAAAGGCGTTTGCGCAAAGCCTTCATTTCCCAAAGGAAATCACAAAAGACCTTCTGCAGGCCGTTCGTATGCACGATATCGGCAAAATCAGCATACAGGACGATATTGTTCTGAAGAAGTCCCGGCTCAATGAAACCGAATGGTCCATGGTGAAGAAGCATGTCGAAATTGGCTACCGGATTGCGTATGCGTCCGGGGAATTTGCCCATATTGCGGATATCATTTTGTATCACCACGAATGGTGGAACGGCCAGGGATACCCCCATGGGCTTCGGGGAGATGAGATTCCTCTTTTGTCGCGCATCATATCCATTTTGGACGCTTTTGACGTTATGACCCATGATCAACCATATAAATCTGCCCTGAGCAGGGACGAAGCTCTGGCGGAACTTTCTCTGAACGCAGGAATTCAGTTTGATCCAGATCTGGTGCAGGCTTTTATGAAAATCGTTAAAAAATTGGCTTCAGAAAAAACTAGCTGATGCGCAAATTTCTATTGTGATAAGCGCCGCTGATTGCCAAGTAAATCAAGGCCTGTTTTCTAAATGAAAGCGGACCTTTTCTTTCGTCCAGGTCCGCTTTCAGGTAAACCGCACGGTGTAGTACGCTTAAAGGAAGTCACGTTATTCTCTGCCGTTATCGGCATATCCTTTGAGTTTCTCGTTGATCCTCCGTGCCTCCGCTTTCATTTGCTGTCGCTGTACGGAGAATGTCAGCGCATATATTCCGAAAAACGCGGCAAGAAAAACCGCAAGCCCCGCCATGCTTTTGTCATACCAGTGAAATATCCAGCCTGCGGCAAGATAGCAGGGGAGCAGGATTGCCAGTTCGACGGCGATATAACCTGCGGTAGTTTTGACATTGACGCGTGACATAACCAACATATCAATCAGCAAAAATAACGCTGCCGCCCCGCCAATCTGAAGGATGGCGCCAAGCCTCAACTGATCGTCCCCCTCAATCAGCTTGATTACCGTCAGAAACAGGATGATGAGGCTAAACGCCTGCGCCCATATTTTGAAATGCTTTGTAATACTATTCATTGTTTCCTCCTATAAGCCTAATTTTTCTTTTAGCCCGGCTACGTAATGCCGGTTGATAATCTGTGCCTCGCCGTTGCGTAAAAGCGCCTTTAATCGGTGGTTATCCAGGGGTTTTACGCTTTTGATAAGAACCGTGTTTACAATGCAGCTTTTTGAAATTCGCGTAAATGTGCTGCTTGTAAGCTTCTTTTCGAGTTCAGCCAGCGTTTGTTCGCATTCGTAAACATTGTTTGCGCAGTATGCAAACGTCTTTTTGTCCACCGATTCGAAGTAAAAAACGTTTGCGAGTGGAAGCGGGCGCGAAATTCCATCCGCATTGATCGCAATAAAATCAGAACGGACGCGTATATACTCCACAATCCTCCTTAAACTGCCTTCCACCCGTTCGCACCGAAGAATAATCTCCGGCTCCCTGTATGCAGGACTTTCCTCAATCACCAGCTTTATTTCCATAACCCCGTCCTTTCCTTTGCTGTTGGGTTAAGTATAATTTGCCATACCGCATGCTTGCAACAAATCGGGCGTGACCTGCCCATTGCTTTGACCAAGTTGCCCTCAGGGTGCAACGGAGCCCATGTTGAAGTCATATTTTGCATGTATCTGATAGGATGGTATCTACATGGCGATGCTCGGAGACGGCTTGCCAAGAAGAGTAAAACAAGTGCCATGGTTTCATTAGCCGGGGGTTATCATTGCTAGCCAAAAGTACCCACAAGTTTACCTATGTCATGTACTTATAAAATACATAAATTTTAGGCGCGAGGCAACCAAAGATATGGGCGCAATCAAAGGAAAAGCGCTTATCGTCGTTATCGAATATCCTTTGCAAAATGCTGGTAATCCTTCACCGTTTTCCAATCGCCGCCCCATTCCCAGCCGTGCTTGGTAAAGAGTTTATAAACCTGATCGTCTTTGTCGATCTTTCCCGCGAAATCCTTGGAGCGGTCCGCGTATTTGGCGCCGTTTTTCGGAGAAACGACTCCTTTTTTTACATACGGGTTCAGCCTTGGGTTGATATCGATCGCCATGCCGTAACTGTGCAGTGAGAGATTCTCGCTGCCCGCCACGGTGCGGTAATTGAACGCTGAGGTGTTGTTCGCCTCCGTGGAGCGCGTGTCGTCGGCATCAAAATCGTCTACCAGCCGCACCGAGGTAAAGGGATATTTGCATCGGTACAGCTCGCAGAATATTTCCATCACCTCGTCGGCGAGTTTTTTGTGCACAATCAATTCGCCTGTTTTTACGTTGCCCTCAAAATCGTAATACAAGAGGCCAATATAGCGTAGATCGTCGTAATGAATCTTCGCTTTGCGATCATTCTCCGGATAGCTCAGCCCTGTGATGCGCTTCTTCATTTCGTCGGTTAGTTCCATATAAAAGAAGCCGTCCAAAGACCCGAGCTTTTCCGCCTCTACGGACATGGCGGGGGCAGTCTCCGGCGTTATGGAAGGTAGGGGGGTCTTTTCAAC
>JAEYSE010000129.1 GCA_023435025.1 Bacillota bacterium | reverse complement strand
CGGCCATCGCAATCGTGCAGTTTGTGGGGGGCCAGCCGGAGGACGCAATCGGCTATTCAAAGAACATGTACCGCATCACGGCGGGAGAATCGACCGTCTTCTCCATTCCCGTGCTGGATTTTCGCGGCGCGCCCACCGGGGTGGATATCAGAAAAGTGGTCTCTACCGGCATATTGCCGCAGATCAACACGGGAGTGGCCCACAAACAGGCCGGCATCGGTCAGGTGGGCGCAGGGCTTGTGACGCCGCCCTGGGAATGCTTCGAAAGCGCGCTTCTTGCGTTTACAGAAGGCTTTTAACCGCTTGTTTCACGACTAAATAATGCAATGATAAGGGAGGTACCGCTATGATCAGCAACTGGAACAAAATCAAAATGTACGACCTGACCCAGCCCCTCAGCCATTTGACGCCGCCCTGGCCCACATACGAGCCGCTGCAGATTAAATTCTTCAAGCGCCTCTCGCCCAACGGCGCGAACGGCCAACTTCTGACGCATTCCAACCACATCGGCACGCATCTTGATGGCCCGCTGCATTTTTGCACGCATGGCGGGGATATCGCAAGCCTTCCGCTCGATTATCTCTGCTCGGAAGGCGTGGTAGTGGATTTGAGCGACATCTGTGAAGATTACAGCATATTCACCGCCAAGGATATCGAGGACCGCGTAGAGGTAAAAGAAGGCGATATTCTGATCATTTACACCGGATATAAAAAGTACTCCTGGGATCAGCCCGAGGCCGACGAACTAAGGTACATGGTCAAGCACCCGGGGCCCATGCGCGAGTTTGCGGATTGGCTGATTGAGAAGAAAATCAAATGGATCGGCGTGGATGCGGGTTCCGCCGATCACCCGATGAACACCAAAATCCGCGAATGGCAGCCCAGGGAGGCCAGGGAGTGCGACAGGTTCCTGCGCGCAAAGTACGGCAAATCCCTGGAGGAACTGATGCCTGACGAAGACTACCAGGTGATGCATATCCCGCTGTTCCCGAAGAATATCATCCATGTGGAGAACATCGGCGGGCAGGTGGAGGAAGTATTGAACAGGCGTTTGATCATCGGCTGCTTCCCGTGGCGCTTTGTGGGCGGCGAAAGCTGTATCTGCCGCGTGGTGGCGTTCGACGAAGAAAAGTAACCATAAGGAAAGACAATATTAAGGACGTATCTGTCAACGGGCAAGGGGCATTTTTCATGCCCCTCCCGCAATTCCAATTAAAATTCGTTACCCCGTCACAAAAGCCACATGAACAACCCATCTTATCTTAGGGGGTGGCAATATGCCGGAGTTTCTGCAACCGAAGTCCCTGGGGCAGGCAATGAATCTGCTGCGGGATATTCGGGATGTCAAGTTCTTGGCCGGCGGCACGGATCTGATTATTCTGTTGCGTAACAGAATGGTAGACTGCCGGTATCTGATGGATGTCAAACAAATCCCTGAACTTCATACGTTCCAGTATACGCCCGAGGGCCTAACGATTGGCGCGGCGGTTACCTGCAGCCAGATTCTGCATGCAGATTTTTTGAAAGAAGAGCATCTTCTGCTACAGGAAGCGGCTATTACGCTGGCAAATACGCTGCTCCGAAACCGCGCCACATTGATGGGCAATATTTGCAATGCCTCCCCCGGCGGGGACATGATTCCCGCCTGCCTGGTGCTGGGTGCTAGTGTGCATACCTGTTCCCCGCGCGGGGAGCGGGTAATACCGCTCAAAGAGTTCTTTACCGGCGTCAAAAAGCACGTGCTTGCTTCCGACGAACTGGCGGTGAAGCTGACGCTACCCAACAAGGCGGGGCGCGGAGTATACTTGAAAAAACGGCGTATCCGCGGGCACGATCTGGCACAGGTGGGGCTTGCCGGGTTTTACGGGGAGGATCATACGCTTTGCTTTGCGGCGGCGGCTGTCGGCCCCACGCCCATACTCATCGATGACATCGGCGCAATTCTGCCCGAGGCGCTTCCTGACGCAAAGGAAGAAATCAAGACAAAGGTACTTGAAAAGGCAATGCCCATAACCGATGTGCGTAGCTCAAAAGAATACCGGCTGGCGATGCTTGATTACTTTACGTCACTCGCGGTGGACTCATTTGCAACCGGAGAAAAGGTGGAGGTGAGAGCATGAAGCGGAATATCCATGTAACGGTGAACGGCATCGCGCACGACGTCATGTGCAGCGAAAACGCCACGCTCATTACGCTCTTACGCGAGGAGCTTCATTTGACCGGAACCAAGGAAGGCTGTGGCATGGGAGAGTGCGGCGCGTGTACCGTCATATTCAACGGCGACGCGGTCAACGCCTGCATGGTGATGGCAATGGAGGCGGAGGGTGCGGAAATTTACACCATAGAGAGCGAGGTACAAAACGGGGAGATTTCCGACCTGCAGAAAAGCTTTCTCACGCACAACGCGTTCCAGTGCGGCTTTTGTACGCCCGGCATGGTGATGAGTGCGCGGGCTTTGCTCAATAAAAACCCGCATCCTACCAAAGAGGAAATCATTGAGGCGCTGGAGGGCAACCTCTGCCGCTGCACGGGTTATGAAACAATACTTGCGGCAGTTCAGGCGATAGCAGGTGAGAGCTATGGCGAATGAGTATCGGTATATCGGCAAAAGCGTACCCCGGCACGACGGTTATGAAAAAGTGACGGGCACGGCCCCTTACGTGGCCGACATCAAACTCAACGGAATGCTGCACGCCAGGGTGAAAACCAGCCCGCATGCGCATGCAAAAATTCTCTCCATTGATACCAGCAAGGCGGAGTCCTTACCCGGCGTACGTGCAGTCATCACGGGGCGGCAGGGCGCGGCGAAGCTGGGTATTTACATGGTGGACCGTTCCATTATCGCTACAGACAAGGTGCGTTATTTCGGCGAGGTTGTGGCGGCCGTAGCCGCGGAGGACCCGGAAATAGCGGCCCAGGCCGTAGAACTTATCGAGGTGGAATATGAGCCGCTGCCCGCCGTGCTGGACGTGAAGGAAGCGGCGAAAGCAGGAAGCCCGCTTGTGCATGAAAAGCTCGGTGAGTATTCACACATCAAGGGCGTATTCTTCCCGGAGGCGGGTACCAATATCGCAAGCAACATCAAAGTCCGAAAAGGAAATGTGGAGGAAGCGTTCCGCCGCGCGGATCTCGTGCTGGAAAATACGTTTGAACAGCCGCAGGTGTTCCATATTCCGTTGGAGACGCACGGCACCATTGTGCAGTGGGGCATAGGCGACAAAATCAAAATCTATTCAAGCTCACAGTCCCCATTTTCCATACGCGATCTGTTTTCGGTGGCGTTCAAATTACCCAAGACCAGCATTGATGTCAACGTGCCCTACGTGGGCGGCGGGTTCGGCGGAAAAAGCGGCATCCATATGGAGCCCCTTGTCGGTCTTCTTTCAAAAGCCGCGGGCGGGCGTCCGGTCAAGTTCATTCCCACCCGGGAGGAGGAGTGCGCAACGCTTCCCTGCCGGCAGGGCCTTTGTGCCCGCATCAAGACGGGCGTCACTAAGGAGGGCCGCATCATCGCCGAAGAGGTGGAATACCTCTGGGACGCCGGGGCGTACGCGGATTATGGCGTCAACATCGGCAGGGCAGGGGCGGTCACGGGCTGTGGCCCGTATGATATCGAAAACGTGAAGGTGGACTCAAAGACCGTTTACACCAACCACGTATTCGGTACAGCATACCGCGGATTCGGGCACCCGGAAGTGTTCTTCGGCATCGAGCGCCAGCGGGATCTTCTGGCCAAGGCCCTTCACATGGACCCAATGGAGTTTCGCTTGAAAAACCTGCTGATGCCCGGCGGCAAAACTATTACAGGTGAGCTCATCACCGAGCACACCGGCAGGGTGGATATGTGCCTCAAGCAGGTGGCGGAAGCAATCGGGCTTTCTACGCCCTACACACCCGAGCAACAGGAACAGTTCAAAAAGACAGGCAGGTACCGTGCCAAAGCGGCGGCGGTGCTTCAAAAATCTCCCGCTATCCCCACCTGGTGCGCAACCTCGGCACTTTTGCAGATGAACGAGGACGGTACACTGCGCTTAAGCGTGGGCGGCGTGGATTACGGCCAGGGCACGTATACGGTCATGCAGCAGATTGTGGCCGAGCGGCTCCATATCCCAATTGAGAGGATTTCCATCTCCCCCTCGATCAGCACCAACTTAAGCCCGTACGACTGGCAGACGGTCGCCAGCCGCATGACGGTGCTGTGCGGCAACGCGGTATGCGAAGCGTGCGATGATCTGAAGGAACAGATTTTTGACATGGGCAGCATCATATTGCGCGCAGCCAAGCATGAGATTGCACTCGGGGAGGAGTGCGTCTATGTCAAGCAAAACCCGCACCAAAGCGTGCCGCTCTATAAGCTTGCCATGGGGTACACGTTTGAAAACGGGAACGCCATAGGCGGGCCGCTTATCGGCCGGGGCAAGGCGATTGCACAAGGACTTACCGCCCTGGACGCGGAAACGGGCCAGGGCAAGACAGCGCTTGACTGGACATACGGCGCGCATGCCGTGGAGATTGAGGTGGATACAAACACCGGTGATATCGATATTTTGCACATGGTGAGCTCGCTCGATATCGGGCAGGTCATGAACGAGGCGCTTCTGCGCGGGCAGGTGGTGGGCGGTGCGCTCCAGGGCATCGGCACCACGTTTTCCGAGGCGGTCTATTATGATGAAAAAGGCCGCCTGCTTACAAGGAACTTTACGGACTACAAAATTCCCACGTTTAAGGACGTCCCCCATAAGGTGGAGGTGCTGAGCGTGGAGACCCCGCAGCAGGACGGCCCGTATGGCGCGCGCGGCTGCGGCGAACATCCTTTGATTTCGGTGACTGCTGTGATCGCGAACGCGCTTGCGAACGCGACCGGCGCCGAATTCTACAGCCTTCCGCTTTCCGCGGACAGGGTTTTTCACGAACTGCACGGCAAGTAGCGGTTTCTGATGGCGGAATGCGGGCTTTGGCAAAAGGAAGGGAGGGATTGTGGCAGAAAAACGACGGTTCCTGTTCTTACAACGGAGGGTCCCACAACCACAGTAGCCCCAATATTTTATTAAGAGGTGAAACGATATGGCAAAGGATCCGAAAAAAGCGGCGGAGATCGGCTATTTGCCGGATGAAACCCCATCCATAGGCAAGTTGCTCGTGTTCGCCTTCCAGCAGGTGCTCGTCATGTTCCCCGCCACCGTGACGGTGGCGCTGCTCACAGGGTTCCATGTATCCACTACCATATTTGCAAGCGGTCTTGCCACCATTAGCTTCTTACTGATTACGCGCGGTAAGATCCCCCTGTACTACGGCTCCAGCTTCTCTTATATCGCCGCGATTGTGAGCGTAACAGGAGGCGTCGGGTTTGGGCAGCTCGCGCCGGACGCGCTGATATCGCAGGCGCAGTTCGGCATCATATGCTCCGGTTTGGTTTCCATACTCGCAGGCCTTATCGTCAACCGGTTCGGCATGGAGAAAATTGAAAAGGTATTGCCGCCCACAATCACCGGCCCCATCGCCATGATCATAGGGCTTTCACTTGCAGGAACAGCCCTTACCCAGGCGATTACCGACCCGGGTATAGCCGGCCTCATGCCCGGAAGCGCCGCCATCGTGGCGATTGTGACGCTGTTGGCCACTATCCTGTTCTCTGTATACCTCAAAGGCGTGGCGGGGCAGCTCCCCATACTCTTTGGCATATTGGTGGGGTATGTCGTGGCTATCCCGTTTGGGCTGGTGGATTTCTCCACGGTGTGGACCGGCACGGTTGTTTCCTTGCCGCACTTCACGCTGCCCGCCCCCAACTGGATGGCGGTACTTGCCATCATGCCCATCGCGCTAGCGACCATACCCGAATCCGCCGCGCATCTGTTCCAGCTGGACATCTATGTAAACGATCTGGCCAAGAAAAAGGGCAAGGGCGAATACAAGATCGCCAACAAGCTGGGGCTTAACCTGATCGGCGACGGTATGGGCGACATCGTATCCTCGCTGTTCGGCGGCCCCGCGGGCACCAACTATGGCGAGAATATTTCCACCATGGCCATCACCAAGAACTTCTCCGTAAAAATGCTTGGTATGGCGGCCATTCTCGCCATTATACTCTCGTTCCTGACGCCGCTCTCTAACGCTGTGAACACGGTGCCCTCCTGCGTTATCAACGGCGCGTGCATCTTCCTGTTCGGCGTAATTGCTGCGCAGGGCGTGGCGATCATGATCAACCAGAACGTGGATATGTTCAACGCCCGCAACCTTGCCGTTATCTCGGTAATATTCGTTGTGGGTCTGGGCGGCCATTACGGCTTTGCAGACGGTATGATACCGGTATTCGGCGCGAAACTTCCGGCCATCGCCACCGCTGCGGTTGTGGGTATCTTGCTCAACCTGTTGC
>JAEYSE010000110.1 GCA_023435025.1 Bacillota bacterium | reverse complement strand
GCTGAATAGAGAGCATGTCCTCGCAGCGCTCGGTCATATACCGGTACGCGTCTTGCACGCCCTGGTTATAAAATTCCGGCGCAAGCTCTTCCACCACAAAGTTTAAAAATAATGTGGCGGCGAGGTTGCCAAGTTCCTCTTCCCGCTCATTCAAAGAATAGTTTTGTATCCTCTGAATCATTTCCTCTTTTTTCTCTTTGGTAAGCTTTATCCTGCTTTCATTTGGCCGCATCAGAACCACCCCCGGCATACTGTTTTTGCCATTGTACCATATCCAATATCATGCGGCATCCGTATTTCGAAAAAGAAAAGGCCCGCCTCCTGATTACCGGAAGCGGGCGGTTTTCAAAACGAGTTAGCTGAGCACAAACTTCATCAGCTCCGTGTTGAATTTCTCCTTTTCATCATAGAACAGGCCATGGCCGCTGTTTTCAAATGGAATCAGGCGGGAACCGCGTATCCCCTCATTCTGCGCCACGCCCAGAGGAAACAGGCAGACCTGATCGTGAACGCCGTGCAAAATAAGCGTCGGGACATCGACCTTGGCAAGATCAGAAAAGAGCGTTTCCGCTAGCCAAGCATACGAAACAGCGATCGTAGCCCAGCTAGCCGCCTGCATGCCAAGGTCCCAGGCCCACTGGCTAAATGACTCTGTTACTGGTTTATAGAAGAACATCTTGTTAAATTCGATGATCATTTGCGGGCGATTTTCCTCCGTATTGCGGATAATATCCAGCACCGCCTGCTCCGTTATTCCATACGGGAAATTGGGCCGCTGTACCAAGCTTGGGGCCGCCGCCGCGCACAGCACAAGCTTCCTTACTCCATATCCGTTATGACGTGCCATATACCGTATGGCTACGGCACCCGCGGTGGAGTGGCCAAGCAATGTCAGATCCCTGAGTTTCAGCGCATCGATCACAGAGCGGATATCATCCGCGGACCGGTTATATTCATAGCCATGGGTTGGCTTGCTGGATTGTCCAAAGCCCCTTACGTCCATGCCGATACAGCGGATATCGTTGTTGATGAGTTCATTATACTGGTATTCGAATATTTTGTTGTTGATCGGCCATCCATGCATAAACAGTATGGGATGCTTTCCGGTTGGATTGATATCGTTGATATAAATCCCCACGCCCGGCTCTACGTTTACCCAGTATTCCACGCCCGCGCCCTCCCAGTTTTTCTTCCCAACAATATATTCAGTGGGGTTCCCGGCTATCCCACCCGGCCTTTTTATTCATGGATCCGCCGGCCACACGGTTGCCTTTCAATCCGGCTGGCCTTTTTTGAAGCCGGTGTATGGGTAAAACCCTTCGTCCATTCTCACGTCCGTAATGCGCCAGTAATTTCCGAATTTTTTCAGTGTAAGTTCCACGTTGTACGTAGGCCCGCGTCCTGTTGAGCTTCCCGTCATAAACATCATATGGCGGATCTGCTGGCCCGCCTGCGGCTCCTGCACCAGCACCGTCCAATACGAACTGACCCAGGGGCTGGATACGCCTGTCACCCACATCGGTGCGGTTTCCTCCAACTGTGCGGCGTATTTCTTCTTGAGCGATGCGCTCATGGCCAGGTACTGCGCGGCGCCGTTTCGCTTGGTGACGCCGTTTGCCCAGATGTCCGCTGCTTCCTCCGGCGTGGTAGCTCCAAACCGCTCCAGCGCCTGCAGCAAAAGTTCGTTGCGCACCTGGTAGCGGTTGGGCTCTGCCGCGTACGAAAATACGGAAACATGCGGGTACTCTTCCGTCAGCAGAGGGCGCCCGGATACGAGCAGCGCAACGCACAGGATACATCCGGCGGCGATTTGGCAGAGGCTCTTTACAGGTTCCTCAAGACGCCACACCCCTATTCCCTCCTTTTTTGCTTCTATATGGTATGCATAGCCATCCCCGCAAAATGCGGTTGATCGACACTACAAAATCCTGTGTTCCATGTAAGGGAAGAACTCAGAGCCAAATCAGCGGTTTCTACTATGCCTCTAAAACTGGAAGCCTCAAAACAAAACCACCGGCGTTTGCCGGTGGCTCTTCTTCTCAAAACAGGGCTCTTTACCGTACGAATTTATCAATCGCTTCGTTCAAGCTTTTCATAGAGCGTTTCTTTTCCGCTTCATCCCCGTGGGCAAGCGCATGTACCACGCACTGGTCGATATGCTCCTTGAGCATTGCCTTACCCAGGCTATTGAGCGCAGACTGCACCGCAGAGATTTGAATCAGAATTTCCGTACAGTCCCTTTGTTCCTCCATCATTGTCCGTATGGAGTTCGCGTGGCCGATGATGCGTGAGATTCTGTCAATCATGCGTTTATAGTCGTCCGGCGAATGGACGTGGTTGTGTTCGTGTACGCTCATATTGCACCTCCTGGGAAAAGCGCTAAGAAAGCGCCTATTGGTTTTATACTAAACCGTTCTGCCGCCCTTGGCAATACGATTCATAGCAGAGGGAGCTTTCCCCAAAAGGAAAGCTCCCTCTGTTAGTAATACCGGTTGAACGGCACAATCACGGCATATAATTCTCGTGCAAGCGCACGATTTTCTCATCCTTTATCTCGTACAAAAATCCAGCTCCGAAAAAGCCGGAACGGTAGTAACCGGATGGATCTTCTTTCTCTAAGTTCTGGAATAGCTCATAGAACGCCTCCGGTGTAACCGTTGCATATTTCATGCCCGCTTTTGACACGCCCAGCGTAAGCACCTCAAGCACAGCATCCGGTGCAATGGCATAGCTTTGAGACCCAATCTTTCTGTACGGCGTGCCCCCGACGGTATCATAGTAGACATTGTAGACGCCGCCAATAAGCTCCACACTGAATGCGGGGCCTATATCACTGTTTGCGCTATCCTCATTTACAGCATAAAGCACGCCAACAGCATCTTTCGCTCTTGTTATTCCCGGGTGGAGCGTGCGAAAGGTCGTTTCGTCCACAAAATAATAAAGCTGTCCATTGATTTCTATCGTCTCCTCCTTGTTGAAACGCATTGCTTCAAACTTCGCAGGGTCGATCGTAACGGGCTGCTGAATTGCTACATCCACCCAGTATGCCCCTTCTTTAAGGGTCATCGCGTTAATCAAAAGCATTTGATTCTCAGCACCATCAGGCTGGGGCGCAATAGGGGTGGATGCGGAAGCCGGCACAGACGTTTTATAAGAAGACAACAACGTTGCGTAAGCAGGGTCATCCTTTGCCTTGATATTATCCCAAATGTCCTCATACGGGATCTCATATTCAGCATGGTCCCCCCCAACATGGGTTACCCCTAAACTTATCCCCAGGGACTTCTCTGTAAAATAACTGTATTCAGATCCAATCTCGGCTTCAGGATCTGCGCCCATCAGCCTTTTTCCCCACTCTTCCGCAGGAAAAAGGCCAAGTTCTTCCGTATGCAGGGCTGATAGTTCCTTGTTGACCGGTTGGAATGCTCCGTTAACCAGCTTATTAAGAACGTCTTCATTGATCTCAATAAAATCGGTCAACCGAATACTTTCCCCGGTACTCATTCGAAGGTTCGATGCATAAAACAAATTGCTGGGGTGAGCGGCTCCTACAACATTGCCCACGCCGGAGTATACAATACTGATGAGGTTCAGATCCGAATAGCTCACCCGATAGTCAACCTCAACTGATACTTCGTCCTCTGGCATCACGTATTCATAGTAATGCAACCCCATCAACGCCCCATCTTTGATGCGTTCATTGATCCTATCCTGCTGCGCGGAATCAGTGAGCCCGGCAATTTGGGGATAACGAATGTGGTATCCGTTTTGGTCGTATGATTCACTTACAATATAGTAATTCTCTGGCGGAGCAGTTTGCTCGGCCGCCACAGGCTGTATCTGTTCGGCTGTTGGCAAAGGCTCGGTTGCTGGTAAAAGTTCGCCTTGTACGGGTATATTCGGCGTGCAAGACGTAACGAAAAGCAGCGCTGCAAGCGCCAAACTCCCCAGATATAATTTCTTCATTTCTTCATCTCCAATTTTAATTGCAACAGCATATTGCGTTTGGGGTAGCCTTCACCAATCCAGCCAAAAAGCCGGACGCATTATTTAACGCTTCACATGAACCATTGGTTCCCCCCATTTTATGAGCGTTATTGTAAAAAAATATAATAGCATATGGCTACGGCTAATAAAACAGCCAACCCCGCTCTGGTTTGAGCGGGGCTTCAGCATAACACTTCATCTAAATGGATTCCTTCCTGAGAGCCGATTTACTGCCGGTAAGCCACCAGCTTGTCGTAATTCTCCAGATAATGATAGTAGCCCGCGATAAAGTGCTCCACGTCGTCGATGCGGATACGGTAACCGTCGTGACGCACGCAGAATGTCCCGACGATCTTATTGGGATATTTCAAATACATTGCGTATTCAGGGTAGAGGTAGGTCTTATATTGTCCTATTTTGGTCTCATTAATTGAATCCGCTATTAGTGTAGTTTTTAAAATTTACCAAAACAACCATTGACTTCATCGTAAAAACGCGATATAATCACATCGTAAAAATACGATTGAAGGCAGCCAGTTATGGATATTCCGAAGATTTGCAATGCCCTGGGAAATGAAACAAGGTTCCAAATCGTCAAGGCGCTTAAAGATAAGGCGATTGGAACATGCTGCGATAAAATACAATACTTTGAGAACGGCATCAGCGTAGCGGATGTTGTCTCTACAACTGGTTTGGCGCAGTCTACCGTTTCGCAGCATCTTGCAGTACTGGAACAGGCGGGGATTATCATACGCGAAAAGCGCAGCCAGTGGACTTGTTTCTTTCTCAACAGGCCCTTGTTGGCCGAGTTTGCTCGTTCGTTTCAAGAAGAACTCATTGGCTAAATTTTTTAAATATATTTATCGTAAAAATACGATGTAATAAAGGGGCTGCCGCTTATGCAATTCGTTTGGAATGTCCTAAAGGATACAGTGCTCTACGTACTCGGGACCTTGGTTCACAATCTTCCGGCCCTCATCATCGGCGTTTTCGTTGCAGCGGCAATCAAAGTTTATTTGGAGCCGGAAAAAATGAAAAGCTGGCTCATGCGTCGCTCATCGGCGTCCATTCCCGCGACGGTCGCGTTTGGCGCATTTACGCCGCTGTGCGCTTGCGGCACAATGGCGGTCGTGCTGTCCATGATGGCTACCGCGCTGCCTTGGGGTCCTATTATGGCCTTCCTTACCTCCTCCCCCTTGATAAGCCCTGAGGGATTCGTTTTCTTATCTGGTATCATCAGCCCATCCTTTGCCATATCCCTCACGATCGCGTCCATAATAATTGGCCTGGGATCAGGCTATATCAGCCATTGGATTGAGAAGAAGACAAACTTTCTGAACGGTCAACTGCGTTTTGTGGATAATGCGGCCCTCGAAACTGGCAGTTGCTGCTCTAGCGTAAAAAATGAAGCGCCGCTCGCTTGCTGTTCACAGCAAGAAACATGCGACTGCGAAGATAAAAGTGCCAAAGCGGTGACTCTATGCTGTAGCAGCGGGACAATCGCGCTTGACCCCGCCGTTAAAGTTGCGCCGATTGGAGCATACGTGAGGAAGCATAAAATAGATCAACTGTTTCAGAGCGTATTCGAAGTGGGCATTCTAAAAATCCTTCCCCTGTTTGCGCTGTTTGCTGGTATTGGGTTTGTGGTAAATAAATTTATCCCGCCTTCCTGGATATCCGCGGTTTTCGGCGCAAACAGCTTGCTTGGCGTTCCCCTTGCCGCGTTGGTGGGGCTGCCGCTCTATGTCAACGGAAATTCTTCCATACCGCTGATACAATCCCTGATGAGAAGCGGGGTAAGCGGCGGAGCGATGCTGGCGTTTATGATTACCGGTCCCGGCACCAGCGCGGGGGTAGTAGCAGGAATTTCTACGATTCTAAAGAAAAAAGCGGTCGCGCTCTATGTGGGGTACTTGCTTATGGGCGCAATTTTACTCGGTTATGCGTACGACCTGATTTTCACGTAAACAAAACTTATTGTAGATTGAATGGAGGATATCATCATGCTGTTGATTTTGTTATTGCCTTTCATACTTGTTGCTCTGTTGTCCCTGACTCCGGATCCAAAGCTGAATGCGGAATTCTGCCGGGCAGAATATCTGCAATGTCAACGAAATGTCACGGACGAGGATAAACCATACTAATGCATGAGATGCAACGCTTATATTTCAAAGGCGAATTTCAGGTCACTCTCAATAACCTAAAAAAATGGTCTTCCTTCGGGAAGACCATTTTTTAGTTCTTTAATGACATTCCCTCTTGCTTTCATTCTCTTCTGCTGTAGGATATGAGTAGGCATCATAAACGAAATATCCAACCAAAGAAAGAGGTAAAACATGATTGGTTCCTTTGATTTTCTGCTTCCCACCAAAATACGCTATGGTGCGGGTGCTATTCATCTATTGGGTGAAGAGCTGAAATTACTGCATGCAAAGAAGGTCATGGTGATTACCGACAAAGGGCTTGTCGGAACGGGAATGGTACAAAAGGTAACGGAACTGATCCATGCGGAGGGCATCCCTTTCCTCCTATATGATGAGATCGAGGGCAATCCCAAGGACTATAACGTGGAGGCCTGCGCAAACAAAGCCAGGGAAGAAGCGGTGGACACGTTGGTGGCGTTCGGCGGCGGAAGCCCCATCGACGCGGCAAAGGCGGTGTCAGTCTTAGCGAAACAGGGCGGCGTGATAAGAAGCTATGAGGGCAAAGGAAAAATAAAGGACGATTGCCTGCCCATACTGACCATACCCACTACGGCGGGCACCGGCAGCGAGGTGACGTTTTCCTCCGTCATCACGGATACAAAGGAAAAATTCAAGTTCACCGTAAAGAGCACGTCGATTGCGGCAAAGACGGCAATCATAGACCCTGAATTGACACTTAGCGTACCCCCGCTGATTACGGCGGCCACGGGTATAGATGCCCTGACGCACGCAATAGAAGGCTATACTGCCGCCTGCACGGAGCCGATCGCGGAGGCCGTGGGCTTGTATGCGGTTGCGTATATTGCCGGGAGTATCGTGGAGGCTGTCAAAAATGGCTCCAATCTGGAAGCAAGGGATCGCATGCTGATGGGGAGCCTGCTTGCCGGCCTGTCCTTTAGCCATGCCGACGTCGCCTCCGTACACTGTATTGCGGAGGCTTTAGGCAGCATGTATGATGCGCCGCACGGCATGTGCAACGCAATATTGCTCCCCTATGTTATGGAGTACAACCTGCCTGCCGTGGAACACAAGTACGCTAAGATAGCACGGGCCATGGGAATAGCGGAAGCTGATGACGGTAAAGCCGCCGCAAAGGGTATTGAGCATATTCGGAATCTATCCAAAGAAATCGGCTTGCCCGGCATAAAAACATTGAACGTCAATCCGGGTGATTTCGAACGTCTGGCGGAACTGTCCGTAAAGAACAGCTCCAACGCAAGCAATCCGAGGGAACTGACCAAGGAGGGCTATTGGGAGCTTTTCCGTAGGGCGTATGAGGAGTAGGAAAAATTCAGGAAAGGCATACGAAAAAGTCAACCATGAGGTTGACTTTTTCATTTTATCACGCACAAGCCTATTCGGTACATTTCACTTGGTATACGCTAACTGGGCAAACATTTTGATAAGAAAATATCATTCCGTACAGATACTTGACATATCCCCCCGGGTGGTTTACTATTAATCACGCGATAGCTGATACCATATATAATACCAGTTGCAAAGCGACAATCCAAGCAGACGAAAATTCACCGTAATATCCTTAAAAAACTCCCTAAGCATCTGTACTTTTTAAATCTTAGTTTGAAGGAGTCCATTGAGAAATTTTTATCAAACAAACGATTATAGGAAGCGTCTGATACTCTGATTAATACCAGTTTAAATAGACCCGACTATTCAGGTTATGACGCTCTTCGATATTCCGCTCCAAATGTAGAACCAAAAGAAAACGCAGATATGCGTTCGATAGATAGAAAGGGGTACAGCATGGCAAACAAAAAAATACTGTTTCTTGGCCTGGATGCGGCAATGCCGGATATGATCAAGAAATTCGTGGCGGAAGGACATATGCCCAACACCGCGCGTCTAATCGAACAGGGCGTATTTTCGCGCTTGGAAACGGTATTCCCTCCTCTTACCGCCGCAGCGTGGACCGCTATTGTCAGCGGAGCAGGCGCGGGCACAAACGGGGTTCCCAGCCTTATGGTAAAGCACGCTGGAGAAGAACTGGATCACTGGCATACTTCCTTTGACCGCAACGAAGTCCTGTGCGAAACGCTGTGGGACGTCGCTAAGCGCCAGGGGAAGAAAACGGCGCTCATTAACTGGCCCGTCACTTTCCCGCTGGGCGCCATTACGGAAGATGACGGTGTGCAGCTTGCGGGCGCGCTCAACCCGCCTTTCCGCTATTTCTATATGCCGCTTTGGGACGTCGCTTCCAGCGCCGTTTACTCGGACAGGCTGTTAAAATGCAATCAAATTCCCGGAAGGGCAAAAAAGATAACCCTCAGCCCCGCAAAGGATTGGATCAACCTGCCGCACAGCCACAGGCCGGTGCTGGAGTTTGAAATCACCGTACCGCCCGCCTATGTGGAAGGCTATACCATGCAGGTAGCCGTTTACGCCTCCACACCCGCCGGGTATGACAGGATGCTCATCAGCGAAACCAAGGACGCCGCAAAAGCCGTGACGGATATCCAGAAAGGCGATTACGGCCCCTGGATCGTGCGCAACTTCAAGGCACGGGATTACCAGAGGGACGGCCGGTTCCGCTTCCAGATACTCGAACTCTCGCCGGATGCCGCGCACTTTAAGCTTTATCAGTCCTCTATCAATACCGCTGAGCCGTATTCCATGCCGCAGACTCTATCAAAAGAAGTGGAAGCCATCGCCGGCGCGTTTATGGAAGTGGACGATCCTTGGGCATTCATGGACGGCTGGATGGACGGCAACACCTATCTTGAACAGCTGGGCCTGCACGCCAATTGGTGGGGCAACGCCACAAAGTATGTGCTTACAAATAAGGAATGGGATCTCGCGTTCTCATGGGTAGGTACAATCGATCATATTGAGCATGTCCTGGCCGGTGGCGTGGTAAAGAAGGCGCGGGTGTACGACCCGGACAAAGCCGAGTGGTGCATGGATATGATCCGTAAAACCTATGCGCAGGTGGACGAAAACATCGGCAAAATTCTTGAGGCGGTGGATCTTGAGAATACGTATGTCGTGCTCATTTCCGATCACGGCATGACGCACCTGAATTGGAACCCCTATGTAAAGGAGCACCTTTCCCGCGCGGGCTTGCTTGAGTATGTACTGGACCTGACCACCGACGATCCCAGCAACCTCAAGATCAACTGGAAAAACACCAAATGCCATCCCTTGGAACCTTGCCATGCCCATATATTCATCAACCTGAAAGGGCGGGATCCGCAGGGCATCGTAGAACCGGAGGACTACGAGAGAGTCCAGCAGGAAATCATCCGCGCGCTTCTCAACATGAAAGACCCCGAAACGGGAGAGAGCGTGGTGGCCCTTGCCATCACCAAGAAGGAATCCGGTACTTTGGGCATATTCGAAGGCCCTGGGTATGATCGCATCGGCGACGTGCTGTATGCCTGGAAACCGGGCTATATGTCCCACCCGTTTATATACCGTACCGCCATTAAATACAGGGACGGATCGGAGCGGATCGTAAGCAACCCCGAGTTGTACGAACCCGCGGTGCTGTGCGGTAACTTTACCGGCGTGCACCTTGCCCTGCCTTCCCTGCACGACATGCATGCGCTCCTCGTGCTTTCGGGCCCCGGCGTGCCGCGCTACGAACGGCGTTTGACAGCAAAGATCATTGACGTTGCGCCCACAATATCCAAACTGATGGATATGGACGTACCGGCCCAGGCAGAAGGAGGCGTGCTGTATGACATTCTCGACCGCATTAAAAAATAAAGAAATGGAAATTGGTCTTATCGGCGTTGGGGTAATGGGCCGGTGCATGCTCACTCGTATGCAGGATGCCGGATATCGGGTAACCGCCTACGATCCCTTTCCGCAGGCTCAAGCTTTTATAACGGAGCACAACGCTTCCCTTGTACAAACGCCTGACGCTGTCGCAAAAAGTGCCGACATCATTATTATGTCTCTCCCTGCGCCGCAGCATGTGCTTGAAACGGTGGACGCACTCCTGCCAAGCCTTACGGAAAACCACGTACTGGTGGATACCAGCACCGTTTCCCCTCAGACCTCCGTGGAAGGCGCCAAGCGCGCCGCCCGCATGCAGGCAAAGTATGTGGACGCTCCGATATTGGGGAGGCCGAGCGCGGCCGGCAACTGGTTGATGCCGGCGGGAGGCAGCGAAGAAGCAATCGGGCGGGTAACGCCGCCGCTTAGCTCATGCGCGAAGCGCGTTGTCCGCGTTGGGGAGACCGGCGCCGGGAACACGTTCAAACTTTTAAACCAACTGATGTTCTCCGTCATCAACGGTGTCAGCGCTGAAGTCATGGCGCTAACCGACGTCATGGGCATAGACCGCAAGACATTCTATGAAGTAATCACAGAAAGCGGAGCCGCCACGGTAAGCGGCCTGTTCCGGGAGACCGCAGGGCGAATCGTGGACGACAGGTACGACAGCCCGACATTCACGATCGAGCTTTTATGCAAGGACGCCGGGCTGGGCCTCCAAATGGCAAAAGAGGCGGGCGCAAGCCCTCTCATTGCAGGTTTTGTGCAAAGTCTGAATGAAAACGCCAAGGGCGTTGGCCTTGCCAAAAAAGACACCAGTTCACTCGCGGCGATGTTCCGCAACTATTATTCCGGTATAGGAGAGTTATAATGAAAGTAAATTTTGAGTACGGCCAGGGCTTCATGGAAGCGAATTTGCCCGACGGAGCAACCGACATTTTTATTCCCGGCGAAACGTATCCCGATCCGCCGCATATTCCGTTTGACAGGATCGAGGAGGAGACACGCAAGGCGATTTTAAACCCCATTGGGATGCCCCCTATATCCCAAAGCGTGAAAAAGGGCGACAAAGTCACGATCGTGTTTCCCGACCGCGTAAAGGGCGGTACGCAGCCTACCGCCCATCGCATCGTATCCATCCCCATCATTTTGGAGGAGCTATATAAAGCGGGCGTTGAAAAGAAGGATATCAAGCTCATTTGCAGCAACGGCCTGCACCGCAAGAACACGGAATCCGAACTTCGGTCACTGCTTGGTAACAAGCTGTTCCACGAGTTCTGGTTCACCAAACAGATTGTCAACCACGACAGCGAGGATTACGACAACCTGATCGATCTGGGCCATGATGAGCTGGGCGACCATGTCATCATGAACAAGGAAGTGTTCGATTCCGATTTTGCAGTGCTCATCGGGCACTCTATGGGCAACCCCTACGGCGGGTACTCCGGCGGCTACAAGCATTGCGCCACCGGCATCACCCACTGGCGCTGCATCGGCGAACACCACAACCCTGAAGTCATGCACAGGGCCGATTTTACGCCCACCACTACCCACAGCCTGATGCG
Organism: Bacillota bacterium; assembly: GCA_023435025.1. Classification (GTDB taxonomy): domain Bacteria; phylum Bacillota; class Clostridia; order Christensenellales; family CAG-138; genus JAEYLA01. Next base: position 18,215 of record JAEYSE010000110.1, on the reverse strand, counting down.
CCGTAAGTTCGACTATATCGGCATGCACATGGAAGCGTGCATGAAGAAGAAGTTCTTCGTCTGCGACGCGATCCTGGATACCCGTGCCAACCAGATTGCCGTCGTGGCGGGCTACGCCAAGGAAATCCAGCCGGTTTGCTGGAATATCGCGGACAAGCGTACCTACGCCAAATGGTCGGATAAGAAGTACGACGTCATGGTGTTCGGTATGCCGCAGGCGTTCCATTACGGAAACGGTATGGGTACCAACCCAATCCTGATGATGCAGGCCATTTCCGCTCAGATTTTACGGCACAAGCGCGTCATGAGCGACAATTGCGTCGTCATCTGCTCCTCCATCTGCAACGGCTATTGGCATAAGGAGGAGTTCCCCTCCTATGAGGATACGTACAACGTATTCCAGAAGAATTACAACAACATACTGCCCGACGTCGCCAAGTACGGCGAATATTTCTCCACGCGCAAGGAGTACACGGACCAGTACCGCTTCAATTACGGGTACCATCCCTTCCACGCGTTTTCCATGATCTCCTGCGGGCATATCGCGGAAATGCATACATCCGCCATCTATATCGTTGGCGCTATGGAGCCGGGCTGGGCGCGCGGCATGGGCATGAAGACGCGTGCGACATTTGAGGAAGCCCTTGCCGACGCAAAGAAAAAGTTCGTAGGCGAAAACCCCAATATCCTGGCTCTCCCCAAGGCGTTCACCACAGCGGCGATGCATATTTGCATGAAAGACGATCAGATCTAGCGTCAGCCCATGCAAAATAAAATAACAATCAGGAGGAACAACGTGAAAAAACTGCTGTCCATTATTCTGGTGCTTGGCATGTGCTGCGCTATTTTGGCAGGCTGTGCACCCACTGAATCCAAGACCCCCCCCGCCCCCGCTCCCGCAACGGAGACCACCGCGCCCAATGGGGAAGAACCCGCCGGAACCGGGGAGGAGACCACCACCAAGTTTGGCATAAAGCCTTTTGAAGAAAGACAGACTCTCCGGCTGGGTTTCTTCGCTGGCTCCCCGTTGTCCTATCCGTTCCTGTTTGCGGATAAGGAAGGTTTCTTTGATGAACTGAACATCGACATCGAGTATCAGACCTTCACCAATGGCCCTGCCATGATGGAAGCGAACGCGGACTGGGACATGGCTGGCGCTGGCTTGGGCGGCACGCTGGTCGGTATGGCCGGTTATGACATCAAAATGATCGGCATATCCGACTATGAAGAAAACCTCGCTCTGTTTGCCCGCAAGGACAGCAAGCTTGCGACCGACCCCACCAACCCCGAGAGCTGGAAGGGCACCAAATGGCTGTACCCCATAGGCACGACCGCGCAGGCGACGCTGGTGGCGGCGCTTGAAACGGTAGGCTTGGGCATGGGAGACATTGAATCCGTCAATATGGACGTGACCAGCGCGCTCACCGGCTTCCAAGGCGGCGAGGGCGATGGCCTGGGCGTATGGAACGCCATCGCGTTTGCGGCGGAAGACTCCGGCTTTGTGCGCGTATCCGACGCTGGCAAACTGGGCTTTGTGGCTCCCTGCGCGACGCTCGCCACCAAGGATGCCTTGGAGAACAAGCGTGAACTCGTTAAGGTCGCTTACGCCGTGTTCTACAAGACCTGGGAATGGTGCAACGAGAGCGAAGAGAACATGCAGAAGGCCGTCGACTATTACCTGGAGCATTGCCTCGATGAGGGTATCAAGTGCGACGAAAGCGTAGCAAAGCGCGTGATGGAGTGGTACCGTGCACCCTTCCTTGCAAAATCCATCGACATCATGACCTCTACCTCGCCCGACGCCGCCGGTCTCTATACCAAGCGCGATCTGATCCAGGCGGAAAAAGACGTGCTGGTAGGTATGGACTTCTTTATCTCCCAGGGCAAGTACACTGCAGAACAGCGTACGCAAATGCTGGACAACCAGATGATAGACCCGAGCATCGCCACCGAAGTGAAGGCGATGTTTGAGGAGCAGGGGCTCACTCTGTAAGCGTCATCGCGCGTTCCTCCGGGCTTATGCCCGGAGGAACGCACCTTATATCGTCTCGAGAAAGAGAGGACATCACTGTGGAGCAAAACCTCGGCTCGCGCAAGCTCAGCGATCAGGATCGCGTGAACCTGGTCCAGCAGCAGCACAAAAAAAGCAAATACGAACGGATGATGCTTTCCATCATCGGTGTTGTTGGGTTCTTCCTTCTTTGGCAGATCGGCGTCATGACCGGAATCATCTCCAGCCGTTTCCTTTCCACGCCGTTAGAAATTCTCAACCTGTTTTTTGTCAAACTGACCGACCCCAACCCGGACGGCGCGGTTCTCACAGTCAACATCATTTCATCCCTTCAGGTTGCGCTGGTCGGCTTCGTGCTGGCTATAGTCATCGGCATTCCCATGGGCCTGGTGATGGGCTGGTACAAGGGCGCGGACAGCTTCGTACGCCCCATATTCGAAATCATCCGTCCCATCCCGCCGGTATCCTGGATCCCGCTTACCATCGTCTGGCTGGGTATCGGGCTGAGCGCGAAAGCGTTTATCGTGTTTTTCGCCGCGTTTGTCCCCTGCCTGATCAACTCCTACACCGGCATCAAGCAGACTAGCCCGGTTTTGATCAACATGGCAAAAACCTGTGGCGCTTCGAATTTTACAATCTTCTGGAAAATAGGCATCCCTTCTGCAATGACAATGACGTTTGCGGGCGTACGCGTGGCGCTGGGCAACGCGTGGGCGACGCTCGTTGCAGCCGAAATGCTCGCTGCCGCCAGCGGGTTGGGCTATATGATACTAATGGGGCGCCAGTTTGCCCGGCCCGATTTGATTATTCTGGGCATTGTTGTCATCGGTGCAATCGGTACGCTGTTCACTTCCGTACTGGGTATGCTGGAAAATAAGGTACTGGGGTGGAAAAAGGTATGAGTACAAAAGAGCGCATTTACATGAGCGCAGCCGAAAAAAAGGCTTTCCTGATGCAGCGGCTTTACGCTGTGCTTCCGGTATTAGCCGTCGTGCTGCTTGTACTGTTATGGATCTCGGTTGCGGGCAACGAAGAGGGACAGTTCCCCTCCCCCGCCGCCACGTGGGACCGGTTTGTGCTGCTGATGCAAAAGCCCATCAAAAACCTGAACATATTCGGGCATGTCTGGGCCAGCCTCAAACGCGTATTCACGGCTCTCGTCATCGCATGGGTCACGGGTATCGCGTTCGGTATCCTGATTGGCTGGAATAAAAAAGCCGGCGCACTTTTGACGCCCATGTTTACGGCTTTCCGCTCGGTACCGCCGCTTGCGTGGATTCCCCTGATTACAATCTGGTTCGGAAATAACGAGGGTTCCCGTATTCTGGTGGTGTTCATTGGCTGTATCGCGAGTATTGTGGTCAATACGCAGGCCGGTATGAGCAACATCAACAAACTTTACTTGGACGTGGGCACCATATTCAACGCGACCGACCGACAAAAATTGTTTAAAATCGCCATTCCGTCGGCATTGGACGCTATATTCGCGGGAATCAGGACCTCTACAAGCGCGGCCTGGATGGTGGTGCTGGCGGCCGAGATGCTTGGCGGTAATTCCGGCGTGGGCTTCCTGATTGTGCGCGGCATGGATTCGGGAGATTTGCCTCTCGTTTTGCTTTCGATGATATGCATCGGCATCGTCGGCGCCATATTGGCTATTATTACGCAGTTTGCAGAAAGGACGATATGCCCGTGGACGCGAAAAAGGTCAAGCTAAAACTTGAAAATATATCCCAAAGCTACGTTGTGAACAACCAGGTACGCCACGCAGTAGAAAATGTGAGCCTGGAGGTATACGACAACGAGTTCCTCGTAGTACTTGGCCCAGGCCATTGCGGCAAGAGCGTGCTTTTAAACATCGTCGGCGGCATTGAAAATCCGGTTTCCGGCGGTCTTTACCTGGACGGCGAAAAAATTGTGGGCAGCGACAAGCGCATTGGCATGGTGTTTCAGAATCTCGCGCTGATGCCCTGGAAAACCGTTATGAACAACGTGGAATTCGGCCTCGAGATTGCAGGCGTTTCAAAAACGGAGCGCCGCAAGGTCGCGCAGAAGTACATTGACCTGGTGGGGCTTACGGGTTTTGAAAAATCCTACCCGCATCAGCTTTCTGGCGGCATGAAGCAGCGCGTGGGCATTGCGCGCGCCTATACCAGCAACCCTGAAATACTCCTCATGGATGAGCCGTTCGGCCAGCTTGACGCACAGACCCGCTACGCCATGGAAGAGGAGATTCAGCGTATCTGGCAGCAGGAAAAGCGCACCATTATATTTGTCACCAACAACATTGAGGAAGCGGTGTACTTAGGGGACCGCATCGTTCTGTTGAGCCAATGCCCCGCCACCGTAAAAGAAATTTACCCTGTCAATCTCCCCCGGCCGCGGGATACGGTGGACCCGGAATTCCTGCGCATCCGCAAGGAAGTCTCGGAAAACACGGATCTTGCGATATAACAAGGAGGAAACATTATGAGCGGTCAATCGCTTGCTGGGGCCAACGAGTATAAGGTGGAAGTCAAAAATCTGACCAAGTATTTCGGCGGCCTGCATGTGCTGGACGATATTTCATTCAACATCAAGAAGGGCGAGTTCGTATGCGTGGTCGGCCCCACGGGCTGCGGAAAGACGACGTTCTTAAACCTGCTCACCCGCATCTACATGCCGACCAAGGGCGATCTTTACATCGACGGTGAGCCTGCGGACCCCAAGAAGCACAACCTGGCGTTCGTGTTTCAGGAACCCTCCTCCATCCCCTGGCTTACGGTGGAACAGAACCTGCGGTTTGGTCTGGAGATCAAAAAACTTGACAAAGCTGTAATCGACGAACGGGTGGAGAACATTATCGCGCTGTTGGGGCTTGAACAGTTCCGCAAATCCTATCCGCATCAACTTTCGGTCAGCACCGCGCAGCGCATCATCATCGGCCGCGCGTTCGCCATGAACCCGGACCTGCTGCTGATGGATGAACCCTATGGGCAAATGGACATCAAGCTGAGGTTTTATCTGGAAGACGAGGTCATACGTCTTTGGCAGAAGCTGGGCAGCACGGTTGTGTTCATCACCCATAACATTGAAGAGGCCGTGTACCTTGCTGAAAGGATATTGATATTAACGAACAAACCGGCTACTATTAAGGAAGAGGTTCTGGTTGATCTTCCCAGGCCCCGGGACGTCGTTTCTCCTGAGTTCGTCGCTATCCGCAAGCATGTAACCGACCAAATCAAGTGGTGGTAACAGCGGAAAATTAAGCATAAGGATCATTTATGGACATGCTCAAAGAATCCCGGGGTATATTGTACCCGAATATCACAAAACCGCTTTATCTGCAGCTAAAGGATATTCTGGTGAACATGATCGAGACCGGCGCGCTGGAACCCGGGGACGAGCTTCCCGGGGAGCGCGTGATGGCCGAACTATACGACATCAGCCGCGTCACCGTGCGCAAGTGCATTGGCAGCATGGTGGACGAAGGTCTTCTCATACGCAGCCACGGAAGGGAAACGCGGGTGGCGCAGCGCAGGGTCAGCCACCGTTTGGGCGTGCTGATGGGCATTGTGGAGGAACTCGCGAATACAGAGGGCGTAGTCATGGGCGTCCATGTGCTCAAGCACGAGTTCGTACCGGCAACGCCCACCGTGCGTCGCCACCTGAAGTTGCCCGAAAGCAGTACGCTTCCCGTCTATTCCTTTTCACGCGTACTTTCAAAAAACAACAAACCGCTTGCGGTCAATCATTCGTTTGTACCGTATGATATCGGCAAAATGGTAGACGCTTTGGATCTTACCAGGGATAAGGTGTTTGCGCATCTGGAAAGCTGCGGGTACAACCTAAGCTATGGGGAGCAGGAAATCGCCTCGGGCATATGCAATAAGGAAGAGGCGGAAGTTCTGCGCTACCAGGTAGGCCAACCCGTGCTCGTCATCAAGCGCACGACATATCTGGAAAACGGATATCCTATCCTGTACGAAAAGACGATTTACCGCGGGGACGATTATCAATACAGCATCAGGCTGCAGCGGAGATTGTAGAGGGGTATTTTGACTACGCTCATCATCGCCGCAATCAACTTTTTTTCCGCATTCACCCAAGCAGCCACAGGTTTTGGATACGCCATATTCGCCATGTTTCTCATGCCGCTGATACTCCCATTTGCGCAATGTTCCGTTGTCAGCGCTGCAGTCATTGTGGTAATCGGCCTTCAAATGACGATATCTCTGCGCGAGCATATCCGCGTGAAAAAGCTTCTGTGGCCAATGCTCGGCTGTTTGATCACACTCTGGCCCAGCCTGATTTTGATCCGGCACTTGGACGCCCACACGGCAGCAAAAGTAATGGGTGTGTTTTTGTTTCTCCTCGCGGGTTATTTCCTGTATAGCAAAAAGAAGCAGATCGCTGTGCGCGAGTCCCCCCTGGCGGGGCTCGCGTTTGGCTTGCTTACCGGTGTTACGACGGGCATGTTTAACATTGTCGGGCCTTTCTTAGCGCTATACTATTACGATTGCTGCAAGAGTACGCTGACCTTTAAGGCAAACCTGGAGTTCAGTTTCCTAATCGCGGGCCTCGTTTCTTTATGCCTGAACCTCGCCTATACCAAGGCCGATCTTCCTTTGCTCGGAATGATCGCCTCCTCCGGGTTGGCTGCCGTTGCCGCGGGGATGATCGGTATGCGGGTATTCTACAAGGTCAACAAGGACACCCTTAAGTATATCATCGTGGCTGTGCTGCCCATTATGGGACTGATACAGCTGCTGAAGTAATACTATTTTATTTCATAGCATTGGGAGCCGATTCATGCAAGTTGTCATTTATGCCCTCGTGACGCTGTTCGCTACACTGATGGGATCCATCGCCGGTATGGGAGGCGGTGTTATCATCAAACCCGTATTCGACGCGTTTGCACAATACGACGCTGTAACAGTGGGTCTTATCACCTCCATTACCGTGTTTGCCATGTCCCTTGTCTCCGTCTCCCGCCATATGGTGATGAAGACGAAAATAGACCCCAGGGCCGGGGCTGTATTGTGCCTCGGCTCCATAGCCGGCGGATATACCGGGCAATTTCTGCTTGGACGCCTGGACGCGGTGCTTCAGAACAACGATCTTTTAATTGTTGTTCAGAATGTCATGCTTTTTGTTTTGATCATCTGCGTAGTACTGTACATGGCGTTTAAAAGCCGCATACGATCCCTAAACACCACAAAGCCGGTTCCGGTGCTGCTGTGCGGGCTAGTCTTAGGGGCGCTTTCCTCTTTCCTCGGAATAGGCGGCGGCCCTTTCAATGTTGCAATCATACTGTTTGTAATTGGCTGCGATATGCGTATGGCTGCGGTATATTCCATACTGACGATCCTGTTTTCTCAGCTTTCCAAGCTTGTTACCGTCGCGTTTACGACAGGCTACGCGCAGTACGACCTCAGTGTGCTCCCCATTATCGTGCTCTGTGGTGTTGCAGGCGGATTTTTAGGGGCCAAGTTCAATACGAGCTTACATAACAAAGCAGTGGAACGGTGCTTTAATATCATGCAAATCATCATACTTTGCATCACGCTGAGCAATATTGTAAGATACGGGCTGCTGTAAGCAAATAAACCGCAAAGCATAGCGCGCTTCCCGCAAAAACCTACCGATAAGGGGGACGCGCATCGAAAAGCGTGACATCCTCATATTCTTCAAAATTGCCCTCCCGTTCATTCGGGAGGGCAATTTCTTTGTATTCCCACGGAATTACCGGAAATATATTGATTATACCAATAGAATATATTATACTATGCAAAAACATACAGAGATGAAACATGAGACCAATTCTGGTATTTCAAACCGATTTTACATACAAAGAGGGCGCCGTTTCCGCCATGTACGGTGTGGTGAAAACGGTGGACCGCTCATTGGAAATCATGGACGGCACGCATGAGCTTCCGCAGTACGATACATGGAGCGCCTCCTACCGCCTTTGGCAGACGGTGCGCTTCTGGCCCAAGGGTACTGTATTTGTATCAGTTGTCGACCCGGGGGTGGGTACCTCCCGTCGCAGCTGTGTCGCTAAAACCGCGGACGGCTACTATATCGTAACGCCGGATAACGGCACGCTGACGCACATCGACGCGTATCACAGCATTCTAGAGGTGCGCCAAATCGATGAAACGTTGAACCGCCTGCCCGCAACGGTTGGGACAAGCGTGTTCCATGGCCGGGACGTATTTGCCTATACGGCGGCGCGCTTCGCCTCCGGCATCATCGGGTTTGAAGAGGTCGGCCCAAAGTATCCGGTGGAAGAGATCGTGCGCCATCCGCTGGTACCCTGCTCCGTACAGGATGGAGTTGTGCGTGGGATATTCGAAATCGCCGATCCAAATTTCGGAAATCTGTGGACAAACATTCCGTTTGAGGCATTCACGCAGGCGAGCTTTACATATGGGGATACACTTGATGTCCGCGTCTTCTGTGAGGAGAAGCTGATTCGTTCGTTTTGCGCCCCGTTCGCCCCATCCTTCGGTTTTGTGGGGAAATCCGCGCCTGTCATTTATACAAACGAACTCATGCGCATCGGCGTAGCACTTGCGCAGGCGAACCTTATGGAGCGCTATGGGCTAAACTTCGGCCCGGATTGGGCCGTGGAATTTTCAAAGCAGGGGGAAGCATGAAAAGCAGCCTGGTTTTTCAGAGCGATTTTGGCCTGACCGACGGCGCAGTGTGCGCCATGTACGGCGTAGCCCTGGTGGTGGACGACACACTCCGCCTTTATGACCTTACGCATGAGATTACGCAGTACAACATTTGGGAGGCATCCTACCGCCTGTTCCAGGCGGTGGAATACTGGCCGGAGGGTACGGTGTTTGTTTCCGTTGTGGACCCCGGTGTGGGAAGCGAGCGAAAAAGCGTCGTCGCAAAAACAAAGAGCGGGCATTACATCGTAACGCCGGACAACGGAACGCTGACGCATATTAAAAAGTTCATTGGACTTGCGGCTGTGCGCGAAATCGACGAGGAACGGCACCGCCGGAAGAATACAGAGTTTTCCTATACCTTTCATGGCCGGGATGTATACGCAAACACCGGTGCCAAGCTCGCTTCCGGCAAAATCGCGTTTGAGGAAGTGGGAGGCCCGCTTCCCGTGGAGGACATGCTGGAGCTTCCCGTGGGCGAGGTAACCCAAAATGAAAATACCGTGTCCGGATGCATCGATATCCTCGATGTCCGGTTCGGGAGTCTTTGGACGAACATCCCTCGCGAGGAGTTCGAGCGCGTCTGTTCTGGGTTTGGAGAACGCGTGGAAATGACAATATACAACGGTACTTCGCTTGTTTACCAGAACCGCATCGTTTACGGGCGCTCGTTTGCGGATGTTCACATTGGAGAGCCCATTATCTATGTAAACTCCCTCTATCGTATCGCGGTGGCCATCAACCAGGGCAGCTTCGCAAGAGCGTATAACATCGGCACTGGCACGCACTGGAAAGTGCTGTTCCGCAAACTGTGATGCGTGACTATGTTACCCTTGCTGGCGGACGCAGTCATATATAAATAATTTATGGGGGTGTACAAATGGAAAATCCGGCAGTGAAAAAGAGCTTGGGCAAGCAGATCGTTGGCGCTTGGGACACCAAGACAATCGTTGGCATCGCAATCGGCGCAGCGCTGTTCGGGGTGCTTATGGTGTTCGGGAGCATCCCTGTTTTCACCAACACATATCTCACCACCGCAATGATCATACCCGTGGTGGTGGGCGCGTTGTTTGGCCCATTACCCGCAATGGCGACGTTGCTGTTGGGCAACGTGCTTGCGGATTTGATCGGCGGCTGGGGCTTTTGGTTTGATTGGTCCATTGGCAATGCGTTCCTCGGCTTCTTCGTGGGGTTGTTGCCGGTATACGGCGCGCGCATTACGGAGGGCGTTTTCAAGGTAACCCACGCCATCATCTATGCGGTATGCGCGATTATCGGCAATGCGGTGGCCTTCGGCCTCATCACGCCGCTCATGACGAGCCTGTTCTATTCCGCGGATCTTGAGATTACGTTCCTGCAGTCCTTCGCTTCGGGCATATCCAACACGGCGGTGCTTATCATCGTGGGTATTCCCATACTGATACTGCTCGCCAGCCGCTACAGGGCGCGTACCAACCTCAAGGAAGAAGCATAAGGAAATAGCATGCCAATGGAAAGAAAGCCCGTCATACAATTTGAAGGCTTCGGGTTCCAGTACAAGGTCCAGAGCAAGCCTACGCTTTACGATATCAACCTGACGATATACGAGGGCGAAAAGGTGCTGATACTGGGGCCTTCGGGCTGCGGCAAATCTACGCTGGTTAGCTGCATCAACGGTCTTATTCCCTTCTCCCGGCAAGGGACAATCACCGGCTGCTGCAAGGTAAATGGCACAGATACGCGTACGCTTTCGGTGTTCAAGCTCTCTAAAGAGGTTGGCACCGTCATGCAGGACCCGGACGCGCAGTTTGTGGGGCTTTCCGTGGGCGAAGACATCGCGTTCTCGATGGAAAATGAAATGGTGCCGCGCAGCGAGATGCTCCCGCGGGTGTACGACTCCGCCAGCATCGTCTCCATGCAGGAGTTTCTCGCTGCGCTTCCTTTCGACCTTTCGGGCGGGCAAAAGCAGAAGGTCGCCCTAGCGGGCGTGATACATGAGCATGTCAACATCCTGCTGTTCGATGAGCCGCTCGCCTCGCTGGACCCGCAGACGGGTGTTGATGCGATCGAACTTATCGATGAGATTTCAAGAGAACACAACAAAACCGTGGTGATCATAGAGCACAGGCTCGAGGATGTGTTGCACCGTCCCGTAGACAGGATACTCCTCATGGGGGAGGGTCGCATCGTGGCGGATCTGACGCCGAATGAGCTTCTGTGCTCCCCGCTTTTAAAGACATACGGCATACGCGAACCGCTCTATATAACCGCCATGAAATACGCGGGCTGCACGCTTCTTGGAAACGACACGTTAAGCGATATTAACCATCTAAAGCTTTCGGAGGAAGATCAACAAAAGCTGATCGCATTCCACCACGCCCCCACGCCCGAAACGGAGCGCGAATACGGGCCGGAATGCATCCGCGCGGAAAACGTATCCTTTTCCTATACACAGAAAGGGAAGGACGTGGCGCGAAACCTCTCCTTTACCGTACGGGAGGGCGAACGGATTGCCATAATCGGCAAGAACGGAGCAGGCAAATCCACGCTCGCACGGCTCATTTGCGGCGTACTGCGCCCACGCGCCGGGGCCATCTACATCGACGGCGCGGAGTATTCCCGCATGACAATCAAGGAAATTGGCGAAAAAATCGGCTACGTCATGCAAAACCCCAACCAGATGCTGGTGAAGGACATCATCGTGGAAGAGGTAGGGCTTGCGCTGAAAATCCGCAATCTTCCGGAAGAGGAGAGAAAGCGCCGCGTGCAGCGGGCGCTTGAAACCTGCGGGCTCTACACTATGCGAAACTGGCCGGTGGACGCCGTGAGTTACGGGCAAAAAAAGCGCGTGACTATCGCTTCCATCATGGCGCTTGAACCCACCGTAATCATACTCGACGAGCCGACGGCCGGGCAGGATTACCGGCATTATACGGAGATTATAGGGTTCATCAACGAGCTGAACGAGCGGTACCGCAAGACGCTGCTGTTCGTGACGCACGACATGCACCTTGCCATAGAAAATACCGAGCGCGCCATCGTGTTCGCCGACGGGGAAATTATCGCCGACGCTTCCGTGTATGGCGTGCTTTCGGACGATGCAATTATAGAGCAGGCAAACCTCAAGCAGACTTCGCTCTACCTGCTTGCTAAACTCCTCGGGTTGCCGCCGGAAGCGTTCATTGAGCACTTCATCCGGTACGAAAGGATGGTGAAGGCGGTTGAATAACCGGTTTGTCATCAGCTACACGCCCGGCACAACTTGGCTGCACCGTCTCAACGGCAAGACCAAGGTACTGCTGTTCCTCGCCATCACGGTGTATATCATTGCGACGTTTGATCTTCGGGTGATGCTGCCGATGTTCTTTCTGTGTACGGCGTTCATCATATCCATGAAGCCCAATTACAAACCCATACTCTTCATATTGGGGTTTTTGACGCTGGTAAGCGGGGTGATCGGCTCCCTGATGGTGTTTTTCATATCCCCGCAGTCGGGTCTTACCAAATGCGGTATGGAAACGATACTCTGGCGCTATTCAGAAAACCTGTACCTGAGCAAGGAACTTATCTGGTACGTTAGCGTCATGTTTTTCAAGCGCGTCTGTTCGCTGGCCGCGGCGCTAGTGTTTGTGCTTTCCATCACGCCCTCGGAGCTCGCCGCGGGGCTCAATGGTGTGGGGCTTCCATACAAGGTATGCATCATCGTGTCTTTGGCCTTCCGGACAATACCCGACATCGCCCGGGATTATACGGATATCAAGAACTCCATGCAGATGCGCGGCTTGGAATTGGATACAAAGCGCGTGTCCGCATTCAAAAAGCTCAAACATACCACGCTGATGCTGATGCCGCTGATCATCAGTTCCTTCGCTAAGGTGGATAACATTTCAAGCTCTATGGACCTTCGGAGCTTTGGCAAGGAGAAAAAACGCACCTGGTACAGCGAGCATGAACCCACCCGCGCCGACAAAATGATGCGCGTGTTCATACTGCTGCTTTTCCTGGTGGATTTGTTTTATATCATCTATTTCCGCCAGCTGCACCCGGCGCCGTTCGACTATTGGTGCCCGTGGGTGCCGTTGCCTTAACGCCTATGGAAACAGGACATGTCGTGCTTCATATCCCGCACAGTTCCATATTGATCCCTCCTATCTACCGGGAGGGTATTCTACTTACCGACAAGGAACTGTTTCATGAGCTTTGCGAAAAAACGGATGCTTTTACCGACGAGCTTTTCGGGGACGCAAAATTTCCCGTACGCGTCGTCGCGCCGGTGAGCCGCCTGGTTTGCGACGTGGAGCGCTTCAAAGACGACGCGCAGGAACCAAACGCAAAGCGCGGCGAGGGCGCGGTTTATACCAGCACCCGCGACGGCAGGCCGCTGCGCGCGTATGACGCGGCCGAACGCGAGCGCATACTCCAGGCGTATTACGAGCCGCACCATCAGAGGCTGACTGACGCGGTGGAAGCGGCGCTTGCGAAATATGGCCGCTGCACGATCGTAGACTGCCATTCCTTTCATTCCAGGCGGCCCGTGCGCCTAAGCTGCCTGCTGAAACGGCCGGATATCTGCATCGGCACCGATTCTTTCCATACGCCGAATTCTTTGCGGGACACGTTGGTGGAAACGGCGCGCAAAAAGGGCATGTATGTGCGCATTAACACGCCCTATTCGGGAAGCATCACACCCTTGGCGTATTACCGCCGGGACAAACGTGTAAAAAGCGTGATGGTGGAAGTCAACCGCAGGCTGTATATGGATGAGCAGGTCATGCAGAAAAATGACGGATTTGTACGCACGCAGGCAATTTGCCGCGCACTGTTGCATGCAGCGGCGGCGTGGGAGGAATAAACATTCATCGCATATAGCTATCTTTAATGCGCGTCAATATAGTCCTGTAGCTGTTTGTGCCACTCCACGGTATCGTATATCTGCGGCTCGGTTGTCTCGCCCGTTAAAAGGTCAATAAGGTGCCTTGGCGTCCTGCCGCCAATGTGCATGGACTTGATGCAGGAAACGCAGTATACGCATACGTCGTCGCAAGGCATCATATCCGCCCGCTTCTTCATTTGCTCTTGAACCTGTTCAACCGGAAGTTTTGGATAAGAATCATCCCCGCAGCAGACCGACCGTGTGCCGGAAAACTCTGCTTCCACTATATCGATGTTCATTTTACGCAATAGATTGCGCACAGCCTGATGCACCTGTGTCTTCTCCCGTACCGGGCAGGCGTCATGCACGGACATCCTCTGACCTTGGTAATCGGGGTATGGGAATGCCCCCATGCCGGCAAGCATCTCCCACAAAGAAATGGTTGATACCCCCTCATACAGGCTTCGAAAGCGTCTGTCGCACCCTGCACACACATTGATAATCAGTGAGCCCTCCGGCAGCCGCGGATCATGGCGGCAGCATATTTTGTGCAATTCTACTTCCCCGTAATTCTCATTTAGGAATTTTAACAGTCTATTTTCCAATTCAGGCTTATAGATGCTTAGTGCGCAGCCCGGATTAAAATATGTGTTTGCCATAGCTCGTCTGCCCATTCTGAATGACTGGGCGTCCTCCATGCGTTTTCTTTTCAATATATCAGATCAAGTACAGGAATTCTTCCTGTTTTTTCGTGTGTAATTATTACCGACCTGGGGCGAAAAAAGAGGCGCCCTTTCGGACGCCTCTTCTGATTGGCCCTTTTCCTCAGAACACCGAACGGTCCACATATTCCGTGTCGGCATTCCCATCCTCCACCCCGCCGAGCATCAGCGTATAGAAATAGCTTATTTCGTGCGCGGCCGTGGCGACACCCTCCGCATCGGCTCCGGCAACCCGTTCACAAATCACTTTCCATTTTAATCAAGCACCGTCAAGGCCCGCTTGTCGGCATCGAGCAGTACTCTTGCGCCAAGCGGCAAGGACATGGTGGGCAGGCAGTGCCCGCATTGCAACCCTTTGAGCACGGGGATGTTCAGCGGTGAGAGAAGTTCTTCAAAGACTTCATCCAGTGTAAGGGATTCTTTCGGTTTCTCCGCCACGCAGCCCGTGAATGCCCCAAGAATGATGCCTGCGCAGTCCCCAAGCTTTCCCGCGTTGATGAGGTGTGTAAGCATGGCGTCCACCTTCCTGGGCCTCTCGTCCACTTCCTCAAGAAACAGCACCTTTTCCGCAGTATCCAGTTCCCACGGCGTACCCAAGGAAGCGGCGATAAGCGAAAGATTGCCGCCCGCCAGCGTCCCAGCGCAGGAACCGCCGCGTACCGGTTCAAGCGGCATGCTTTCAGGGTTTGTAAGCTGCCCAAAGCGCCCGCCGAACAGGCACTGCTCCAGATACCACATGGTATAGGAGTCAAGCTCCGCATAAAGCTCCGTGGAGGGCATTGGCGTGTGATAAGTGATAAAACCGCAAAGAGTATTGAATACCGTGTGCAGTGCGGTTGCGTCGCTGTAGCCGCCAAAGTACTTGGGCGTACACGCGATGGATGCAAAATCCAATCGCCTTAAAATGCGCGCGGCGCCGTACCCTCCGCGGATACAGAGTATGCCGTCGATGTTGGTATCTGCGAACGCGGACGTCAGATCAGCCGCCCGCTGGGCATCATTCCCCGCGAGGTATCCGTGACGCAGGCTACAGCTTGGGTAGACGGCAGGCTCAAGACCCATCGCCCGCACGCTTTGAACGGCGGACTCCAGCTTTTCCGGCGGCACGGGGCTTGATGCGGCCAGCAGCGCTACTCGCGCTCCGGGGAAAAGTGGCTTGGGTCGTACAATCATAAGCGTTTCAGCCTTGCTGTTTTTTATAAGGTCCATCTCATTCTCAAGAATGAAGCGGCCCGGTTCCCCCATTCATAGACTTTGCTTTGGCGACCATGCGGATTGGCGCCTGCAAAGCAAGCCTTGAGGACCACAAAGCACTTATTCTATTCGCAATACCTGCTAAGCCCTTCATAGAGCCTTTGCGCCACTTCGCGGCTGTCTTCCTCCCAGTGCCTGCGGCTGATCAGTTCTATGGACCAGGGGCCGTCATAGCCGGTAGCGCGGATGGCGTCCGCATAGGCGCTTAACGGAATATCGCCTTCGCCGGGATAATAGGCGCGCTGCACTTCTTCATCCCAGGCTTCGTCCGCATAGGGGCGCCTGCCATCGCAGAAATGTATGTTGCACATGAGGTTTTTATCCATTTTCGCGATGTCATCGGGCGTGGTCTCGCCACCCGCGTAGAAATGCCAGGTGTCGATGGAAATCCCAGTATTGTCAAGGCCGACTTCTTCGAGCACCTCTAACCCCCGCGATAGGGAGTGGATGGGCGCCCACGCCATGGTCTCAAGCTGAATACGGATGCCATAGGGGGCCGCCATTTCCCCAAGTTTGCGAATGTTCTTTGCCGTCATGCGCCGCGCTTCCGGCCAGGAAAGTTCCTGCAGTTCCGTCAGCGGGCATACCTGCAGCGTTTTGCAGCCAATCGCCTGCGTGATGGGCGCGAGATGCTCCATTTCCGCAAATATGCGTGCACGTTCCTCCGGCCGCATGCTTTCCACGCCGAATATGTCGTTCACGC
The DNA here is from genome assembly GCA_023435025.1 of Bacillota bacterium. Taxonomy (GTDB): domain Bacteria; phylum Bacillota; class Clostridia; order Christensenellales; family CAG-138; genus JAEYLA01. The sequence continues at coordinate 2,011 of JAEYSE010000110.1, read as the reverse complement.
ATACCGGTGTGAGGCCATATTGTTTGAGCAAGGCGGCGACATTTTCGTGCGTATTACCTATACTTAAATAATTGCGAAGCTTTGGGACAGAAATTTCCACCCCCGTAAACCCGCACTCGTGAGCCAACCGGAACGACGTACGGAGGTTTAAGTACTTAATAGAGTTAAGATGAAGCGATTTGATCATATTGCGTCCCCCCTGTTGCTCAATACTCTTCAGGGTATATGACAACCTTGAGCGCCTCGCCCGCGCGCAGGAGATCAAGCCCCTGCTGGTATTGGCTCAGCGGCAGCTTGTGCGTGGCGATTTCGTCGAGCGGGAGCAGATTGCTCTCTATGATACGCGCCGCTTTTTCGTAGTAATATTTGCCCAGGAAGCAGCCGTGAATTTCCACTTCCTTTTTGACGATCTCGCCCAGCTTGATATTGGGAGCCGCCGTCTCGTCATGCCCGAACATAAGCACCTTGCCCCCAGTACGCACCATATGAATGGCCGTCATAAGGAACTGGCCCACCGCTTCCACACAGTGGTCCACGCCCAGCCCGTCGGTCTCCTCCAGACAGACCGCCCTGAGATCCTCTTTGGCCGGGTCCACCACGCGCGTCGCGCCGACTTTGAGCGCCTTTTCCCGTCGGTATTGGTGTGGCTCGGAGACGATTACTTTGGTTGCGCCGTTCGCTCTGGCAAGCGCTACAAAGAGCTGGCCGATGGGCCCCGCGCCGAGTATGCAAACGGTCTCACCCGCCTGAATTTTCAACTTTTCAATGCCGTATCCCACGCAGGAAAGCGGTTCGGCAAGCGCCATGCGGTGGAACGGGGTATCCTGCGCGATCTTATACGCGGAGCCCGCGGGAATGACCGCATAGCTCGCAAGGCCGCCGTCCCGGAATATGCCGCGCGTTGCCGCCTGCCCCTCGATGCCTTCCCCGTGCAAAAACAGGTTCTCGCACATTTCAGGCCTGTTGGACCGGCAATTGATGCAATAGCCGCAGGCCGGATGCGGATCGACAATGACCTTGTCACCCGGCTTGAGGCCGGTAACGGTAGGACCAACCTCGTCCACCTGACCGCAGAATTCATGGCCAAATATAATGCCCGGATTTGCGGGATGCAGCGGCGGGTCCATCAATATGTGCAGGTCCGTACCGCAGATCCCCACGCCCAGAATTTTGATGCGGATGTCGTCTGCATTTTTGAGTTGCGGAATAGGCCTTTCCTCGTACGAAAAGACTCCCGGCTTCTGAAACACGATGGATTTCATGCGGTTTCTCCTATCATTTTTTATTGGATCTCTGAATACGAAGGGATGGCTGGCGCAAATGGCAGATTGGTATTCTATTGGGATGTGTCGTTCTTTTTTGATTCTATACCATATTCGCTGAAATGTGAAGAATATAACAGGTGAAAATTAGACAAATATGAATAGTTACCCAGACCAAGATTTGTTCCAGCAGATTTTTAAAATCGTCGATCGGCTAAACTTTTCATCGCTTCATTAGCCTGCTTCGGTATACATGGGGCTTTTTCCTCGGAAACAGTCTGGCCGGGCTTTCGCCATTGTTGGTAAACATGATACTAACTCAGCGGCCAAGCAGAGTGAAGCGCGGGCTCTGGGGGCTCGTATCATAACCCATATATGTTTACAGCAAGGCGTGTGCGCGGGATTATCTTTTAAAACTTACTAAATACATACCTCCCGCTCTCGGTCAAATGCTCGTCTGTCCAGCCGCCATCAGGTGCGCCCGGCTTCAAGGCCGCGCTGGTCTCGTCGCGGTCGCCGAGACTCCAGTTGCACCAGCTCAATTGATGCTCATTAAGAAAACGCAACCATTCGTCGCTTTCCTTGATGAATACGCCACCACTGCCATCCGCGGCGCTCGTACCCCATTCGCTTACAAAAACCGCCGCGCCCTTCAAAAGAGCTGCACGGCATTTATCGCGAAGGGATTCGCCGTGAGTTCCCGCATAAAAATGCAGCGTATATAGAATGTTGTCATACGCCAGCGGATC
>JAEYSE010000052.1 GCA_023435025.1 Bacillota bacterium | reverse complement strand
GCAACCAGTATGCCGCCATCGCAGTTGATTTGATTTTCCGTATTCATGCCTATTCCTCCGTCAACAATTTGAGCAAAATGTCCACATCCAGATGTCCGGTCAAGAGTTGGTGCAGCGCGCAGCCGTCAAGCAGGGCCAGATAGGTGCGGCTGTAGGCGCGGAAGCGCTGTGCGCCCGGCTCCGTCATTCGAAGCGCGCCTACTTCGAGCATCACTGCCCATTCGCGCTGTTTCGCGGCAACGCGCTTACGAAGAGCGCCCTCTTCGCGCAACGCTTCGCTCATGAGGGCAAAATGCAGCCGCATGGAATCTGCGTCTTGCAGCAGCGTCCCGGTCAGGCTGCGCAGGGCTTCCTGCGCGGGCATTCCTTCCGCCAAAGAATCAATCCAGGCGAACATGCTATCGGTCATACGGCTGAAATGTTCTTCTGCAATATCCAGCACAAGGTATTCTTTTGTGGGATAATGATAATAGAGCGTCCCCTTGGAGAGTTTCGCTGCCTTGGAAATATCGGCTAAACTAGTAGCATGTACGCCACCTGTCATAAAAAGGGCGGAGGCGGTTTGGCGTATGCCCTGCCGTGTACTTTCTACTTCTGCGTTTTTCTGTGCCATAAAAACCTCGCAATATGTCGGTCGGCTGACCGATTATGAATATATTGTACGGCTCTGGTGCGCGTTTGTCAAGCACAGGTCGCGCAATTCTTGTTGCCGGCATCAGTAAGACATCTCGGGTATCCCTTGGTTTAGCACGGAAGAAAAGAGCCGCGAAAAAAATCAAGACCACGTGCCACTGGTTTTTTCCATAGATAGGGGTTTATACTAAAGCTAAGTACAAGCGTCCAGCAGAAGAGGGGGATATTCATGAATCATCCAGATAAGCCGGTAAAAATATTGGAAGGAATTCATTGGGTGGGAGCAATCCATGAGACGCTCAGGCGGTTTGACGTCATTATGGAAACGGAATACGGTACCAGCTATAATTCATACCTTGTGCAGGGCAGCAAAAAAACCGCCCTGATTGATACCGTAAGAGACGGTTTTTTAAAGGAAAGCCTGGATTTAATCCGCCAGTTGACGGACCCTGCAAAAATCGATTACATCATAATGCAGCATACCGAACCGGACCATTCCGGCTCCCTCGCGGAACTTTTAGAGCTTGCGCCCAATGCCCGCATACTCTGCTCCAAGCCCGGTTCCCTATACCTGCCCCATATCGCGAATAAGGAACTTCCCATAGACGTTGTAAAGGAAGGCGACGTCTTGGATCTTGGTGGGCACAAACTGCGCTTTATTCCGGCTCCGTTCCTGCATTGGCCGGACAGCATATTTACCTATGAGGAACAAAGCGGCGCGCTGTTTACATGCGACGCGTTCGGCTGCCACTTTGCCCCCGAGAATGTGCTCGAAAGCCGGATGGATGAGCGCTTTAAAGACGCACGCAGGTTCTACTTTGACTGCATCATGCGTCCGTTTGCAGGGCATGTAACACGCGCCGTAGCGCGTTTGGAGGAATTAAACCTCCCCATCCGCGCTGTGCTGCCCTCTCATGGGCCGGTGCTGGATCAAAACCCGCTCGAAGGTATTGCGCTCTACCGCGAATGGGCGGCGGAGCATCCGCCGCTTACCGGCAAGCGGGTGTTCATCGGCTATGTGAGCTGCTACGGGTATACGCGCACGCTGGCCGAAAAGCTAAAGGAGGATTTATGCAACCGCGGTGCGGAAGTGGAGATGGAGGATATCTCCCTCCTCACCCCCAACGAGGCTGCTTCGCACATCCACCGGGCGGACGTGCTGGCGATCGGCAGTCCCACCGTCAACGCGGACGCCATGGCCCCGGTCTGGACGGCACTCACGCATGTCTCAGTTCCTGTTGTGCGCGGTCGCACCGCAGCCGTATTCGGCTCCTACGGATGGAGCGGGGAAGCGGTCCCCATGGTGGAGCAGCGGCTCATTGGCCTTGGGTATAAGGTTGCGGGCACGGTGCGCGCAAGGCTCAAGCCCAACACGGAAGCGCTGGACCAGATGTCTTTCCTTGCGGATAAATTGGCGTTGGGAATGAAACTTTAATTAGAAGAAAAAAAGAAAAAGAACAGGGCGGCTACAGCTTAAGTACCATCAGGTGCTCATCCGAGTAGCCGCCGTCTTTGTATAAAAAGGCATTTGGCCGCGTGCCATAGCGGACGAATCCGCATTTCTCATATAGCTTTACGGCGCGTGCGTTGTTCGCCACCACCTCAAGCTCCAGCTGTTCATATCCCGCGGATTTTGCCGCGGAAAAGATCTCCCGGGTCAAAATCTCCCCAAGGCCGCGCCCCCAGAATTCCTGCATAATTGCGATGCCGAATGCAGCCCGATGCGCAACCTTCATGCGCGGGCCTACAGGATAGAATGAGGCGTTGCCAACAAGTCTGCCGCCCACAATCGCACATAGAAAACCGCTGCGCGGATCATTCAGCGTGTTCTGCAAAAAAGCGCGTTCATCTTCCACTGTCAGCGTGACTTCTTCCGGGTACCGAAGCAGAAAAGGCGTTTGAGCGGCCGTGATCTTCAGATAGGCAAGGAGCTGTTCCGCGTCCTCTGGCAGGGGAGTGCGAAGCAGGCAGCGCGTTCCGTCCTTCAGCATGATTTCTTTCGGCGCAAGCTGCATGAAGATGATCCCCTTGTGAAAAAATTTCTTCCATCATACTATAAAGGCATTCGGCCCACAACCTCATTTTGGCAAAGAAAAAGCGCCTCTATCGTATATGGCGCTTTATGTTCAACGGCAATCCGCACGGTCGCGTCTGGCTGAATCGCGTTTGTCCTTGCCGGGATAAAACAGCAAAGGCGGCGTTGCGTCATTTTTTGAGTTCATACCGATGTACGCATCCTCGACTTGACGCTGTACATCCTGTAGCTCCTCAATGACGTCCGTGATCTTGTTGAACAGCTGAAAATAGAGCTTCTCGTAATCCTGCAACTTTATCATCACCTCCCCTCGTACATTCTAGTGGAAATTCGCACCGGAGTCGATGAAGAAAACAAGAGGGATTGCTGTTATTTTGGCGAAATTTATCGGATGAAACAAATTAGATAAGAAAAAATGTAATTTTTTTTAGACGCATCCAATATTATTGTTATTTTGTCAAAAGAAGGACCGCCGGAGGGCTAACTGTACAAAAATGGTTGCGCGCGGGACGGAACATTCAACAAGTTTTTAGCACATAAAGGCCCGCGGCAGGATTGCCGCGGGCTCTTTTAAAACGGGAATAGATTAGCCCTTGGGGCCAGCTTCCACGATATGCGCAGGCATATCCTTATACTTCTGGAAGTTCTTCGCGAACCGGCCGGCGAGATCCTTGGCCTTAAGGTCATAGGCTGCCTTGTCCTTCCAGGCTTCCCTGGGGTTCAAAACTTCGGCGGGGACGCCGGGGCAGGTGGTGGGAACCAGCACGTTGAAGTTCGGGTCAAGCACGAACTCGCTCTTTTCCAGTTCGCCGTTGAGGGCCGCAGAAACGATGGCACGGGTGAACTTGATGCTCATACGGGGTACTTCGCCCGCAGGGCCGCCGGACCAACCGGTGTTCACGAGGTATACGTTCGCGTTGTACTTATTGATGTACTCGCCCAGCAGTTCCGCATAAACGGAGGCGCGCAACGGCAGGAAGGGAGCGCCAAAGCAGGTGGAGAATGTGGCCTGGGGCTCTTTTACGCCGCGTTCCGTGCCCGCGAGACGCGCGGTGTAGCCGGAAACGAAGTGGTACATGGCCTGGTCGTTGCCAAGCTTCGCGACGGGAGGCAGCACGCCGAATGCATCCGCCGTGAGGAAGATAACGGTCTTGGGCTGGCCGCCAACGCCGGGAATCACGCAGTTGGGGATGTACTCCACAGGGTAGCCCACGCGGGTGTTCTCGGTGATGCTGTCATCGTCAAAGTTGAACTTACGGGTTTCCGGGTCCATCACCACGTTCTCAACCACTGCGCCGAACTTGATCGCGTCCCAGATCTGGGGCTCGTGTTCTTTGGAGAGGTTGATGCACTTTGCATAGCAGCCGCCTTCAAAGTTGAACACGCCCTCGTCGCACCAGCCGTGCTCGTCGTCGCCGATGAGCTTACGATCGGGATCTGCGGAAAGGGTGGTCTTGCCGGTGCCGGAAAGGCCAAAGAACAGCGCAGAATCGCCTTCCTTGCCGATGTTCGCGGAGCAGTGCATGGGGAACACGCCCTTCTTGGGCAGCAGGTAGTTCATGATTGTGAATACGGATTTCTTCATTTCGCCGGAATAAGCGGAACCGGCGATGAGAACCATCTTCTTTTCGAAGTGAACGAGTATCGCCGCTTCGGAATGCGTGCCGTCAAGCTCGGGAACGCACTTGAAGCCGGGCGCCGCGATAATGGTATAGTCCGGTGCGAAGGAGGCGAGCTGTTCTTCGGTGGGCCTTAACAGCATCTGGTGGATGAACAGGTTCTGGGCTGCCAGTTCGTTCACCACGCGGATGTTGGTGGAGTAGTGGGGGTTGGCGCCAGCAAAGCCATCGAAAATAAAGATTTCGCGGCCCTGGAGATAGGCCATCATTTTGCCGTATATCGCATCGAACTTCTCAGGCGCGAAGGGCACGTTTACCTTGCCCCATTCGATTTCGTCATGAATCGAGGGGACGTCCACCACAAACTTATCCTCCGGGGAGCGGCCGGTATACTTGCCGGTATAAATGACGAAAGCGCCGGTTTCGGAGAGCGTACCCTCTCCGCGCGCGAGTGCCTTTTCGGTCAGCACTGCCGGGGTGAGGTTGCGGTACACGGCCTTAGGAGCGATGATGCCGAGTTTTTCACAATAGTCTTTCATTTTTTGTTTGGTTACTCCTTCCAGTTATTTGGTATTATAACGTCATTGTTATAATCATAAATTATAGAAGCCGGGTCCAATATCACACTGAATACAAGTTTTACCGCAAATCACAGGATAGTAGTCGAAAATCACCCATTTTGAAATATTTTACCTGAAAACAGAACACCTGGCAAGCGAAAATTTTAATTTTTTGCAAGATAAAACTTTCCATCATGCAAAAAAACTTTCTTTTCTAATGGGCACCCTCGCTGAAGATATTGTTTCCCGCGCCCGCGTGGTATACTCTAAATAAAAAAAGGAGCGCCCATATGAACAAACTCTTGTTGATGGGTACGGGCGGCACAATTGCATGCTTGCCGACCAAGGACGGGCTCGCCCCGCAGATGTCGGCAGCCGAGCTGCTGACGTTTTTAAGCGAGCCGGCTTTCGATATCGACTGCCGGGATCTGTTCGCGCTCGATTCTTCCAATATACAGCCGGAAGAGTGGCGGCTTATGGCCCACGAGATATTCGCCGCAAAGGATGAGTATAGTGGCGTTGTCATCACCCATGGTACGGATACCATGGCGTATACCGCAAGCATGCTTTCCTTTATGCTGCAGGGCGTGCGCATTCCGGTGGTGCTTACCGGCGCGCAGTACCCCATGTTTTATCCGGATTCGGATGGCCGCACCAATCTCTTTGACGCGATACTCGCCGCCCGTACGCTGCCCGGCGGCGTATATGTGGCGTTTGGCGGCAGCGTGATGCTGGGCTGCCGGGCAGTGAAGGTCCGTACCACTTCGAGAAACGCATTTGAAAGCATCAACCGTCCTTATGTCGGCGTATGTGCGGGAGGCCGGTTTTTGCCGCTTGTCCTGCCGCAGGAGTATGCCGCTTTTTCCTATAATGATTCGATTGAGCCGAACGTCGCTCTTTTAAAGCTTGTGCCCGGCGCGTCGCCCGCGCTGTTCCGTGCATTGCCTGCCTGCGGTTACAAGGGCCTGGTGGTGGAGGCGTTTGGCCTGGGCGGCGTACACAGCATTAGGCGCGACCATACGCGGGCCATCATTAGCCTGCTGCAGGAGGGCATGCCGGTGGTGCTTTGCTCCCAATGCCTGTACGAGGAAAGCACGCCCGCGCTGTACGAAGTCAGCCGCCCGCTTCTGGACGCGGGCATACTCCCCGCCAACGATATGACCACGGAGGCCGCCGTCACAAAGCTGATGTGGGCGCTGGGCCAAAGCGATAACATGGAAGGCGTCCGCGCCATCATGTCCCGCGATCTGTGCGGGGAGCTCGCAGTGCGCAACGGATAACAAACAGCGACGCCCCGGCGGTCCGTAACGCCGGGGCGTCTTTTTTTAGGATAGCAGAATGAAGGAACTTCTTTGACTCTGTCCGTTAAGCATCACCTCCCGCACTTTGCTGCGCGTCGCACTTGTTTGGCTGTTACCTGTTTCCGCCCGGAGGCTGACCCATGCCGCCCTTCCCGCCGCCAAAGCCGCCCCTGCCGCCTTCCATGTTGAACGTGGTGACGGTATCGCTTAACGTGACTTCCTGCACGGCATTGCCATCCACCAAGAGCGTATAGGATTGGCCGCTTTCGAGCATCGGCGTACTGATCACAACATTCTGGTATGTCTTAGCGGAAGGATGGGTGACGATAATCTCCCCATTCGCATTCTTTAGCGTCAGCGTGCTGTCTGCTGCCTGCGATGCCGGAAGATTGCCCACAATGGTAAGCTGCGTTGTGCCATCCGTGGGGGCCACGGCCATACCCGCGCTGCCCAGCGCCACCAGGGTCCCTCCGGTAATCAGGAACTCGCCGTTGTAATCGAGTGCGCCGTTGCCATTGTTTTCAGGGCCGCTTATAAATACGGTACCGCCTGTGATATAGCCGCTGCCGTTGCTGTCCAGCCCATCGCCAAATGCGCTGATGGTGATATCCCCGCCGGATATGGTAAAGCTTGCTCCCTCCAGGTTTGCAAACCTGTCCCGTCCGTTCTGAACGCCGGAGGAGTCGTTGCCGCCCGCCACATTAATCCCGTCGTCCGAGGCGGTGATGTTCAGCATTCCGTCGGAAATCTCGATAGCAAAGCCCTCAATTCCTTCCACGCTTTTTGATATCGTCAGCGTCCCGCCGGAGATCGCGATGGATTGATCCGCGTGCAGGCCGTCGTCCCCGCTTGCAATGGAAAGCGCTCCGTCCGATATTGCCATGCTGCCGTTGGTGTGGAGCGCGTCGTCCGCGCTGTCAATATCAAAGGTACCGTTCTTTATGGTAAGGAAAGTCGATGCTTTGAGCGCTTTGTAGCTGCCGCTGCTGGCCTCTGTATCTTCCGCGGGAGCGGCCGGGGCTGTTGTGGAGCCATTCTGCGCGGGCTGCGGCGGCTGTTGCCCGCCTTGCATATCATTGGGAGCTTGCGGCATTTGGCCTTGCGCGGTCTCGCTATCCGCCCCCTGCGGAGGTTGCGGGAACTTGCCGCCCTGCACGGGGCGCATTCCGCCCTGTCCCGGCCCCTGCATCTGCTGCGGCGTATTTTCGGAGTCCGCACCTCCACCGGATGTGATTTTAAAATCGCCGTCCGCAACAAACAACTCAGTTTCCGCCTGGATGCCGTCTGCACCCGCGCTAATCACAAACGTACCGCTTTCAATTGCGATAAATCCCTTGCCCGCGTCGGTATCGTTGGTGGACTTGATGCCGTCCCCGCCCGCTGAAATTGTAATATCGGCCGTCTTGACCGCTACCATGTCCTTGCCTACAATGCCGTCGTCCACGGCAGTGATGGTTAGAGTACCCTCTATGATTTTGAGATCGTCGTTTGACGTGACGCCGTCGTTGTGGTTCGCGGTGATGTTCAGCGCGCCCGCCCCGTTCAATATAAGGTCGTCCTTTGAAAACAGCGCCGCAGAAGGCTCGTCTTCTCCCGTGTCATAGAGCGCGTACGTATAGCTTGCGCCGTCCTCCAGGCTGTTCTCCGTTCCCGGTGCAAGGGAAAGAATGACCCGGTCCGCGTTTTTTACAAATAACGGCGCGCCGTCTGAGCAAGCAATGCTTGCGCTGTTGAATACGATGCGCACGTCTCCCGTATCCTCCGCGTCCACCACCACCGCGCCGTTGGGCATTGTTCCGGACAGCACATATGTGCCCGCGGAAGAGATGGTCAGTACAGTATCCTCTGCGGCGGCGCCTTGCCCGCTAATGGTGTAGCCCGTGGCGGAAAGTGCGATTTCCGTATACGCGCCACTCTGCCAGTCGGTATAGGCGTCCGCTTCGTCGATGCCGGCGCTGTCCATTGTGATGCTGCCCGCAAGCACGGTAATTGGGGGAGCCGTAGCCGCCGCCGCTTGCGGCGTCTGTGAGGCGGAGGGCAGCGGTGCTTCACTCACGGAGCTGCAGCCTGAAAGCACAAGCGCGGTGAATAAAGCAATGGCCGCGTATATCCGCCGGAAAGGTGGTTTTTGTTTATTCATACAATTGCTCCCTTTATGCTGCTTTACAGCAAATCTCTGCTGGGCTCGCGTCCGCATACAATGGTCAGGTTGCCGTTGCGGCAGCGCAGTTCGTCTATGAGTTGCTTCTCCTGCTTTGCGTCACGAAGGCGGATTTTGTATCTGAGTTCATACATGCTGCCGAGGTTTACGGTTTTCACGCGCTCCAGTTTTACTTCCGTTGTATAGGCGGCAAACAGGTCGTCGAACACGCCTGTGTAATCAAGGTCCTCCGGTATGGTAATGCGCAGTTCCTTTTCATTTTCCGGCGTTTCGCCAAAACGGGTGGAGGACAGAAGCAACATCATCGCGCCGATTATGGCGGTCATAACGGCGGCAAACGTCAGGTATCCCATGGCAGTCGCGAGGCCTACCGCCATCGCGAAGAATATTGCCACAATCTCCCGTGCGCCGCCGGGTACCGAACGGAACCGCACCAGGCTGAACGCGCCAAGCACCGCAACGCCCGTCCCCAGGTTGCCGTTCACCATCATAACCACCACTTGAACAAGGGCGGGAAGCAGCGCAAGTGCTATTACAAAATGCTTGGTATAGCTCCCTTTCTTCATATATACATACGCTATAACAAGGCCAAGCGCAAGGGAAGACACAGTGCATAAAAGTGCCGAGCCGATAGTCAGCGCGGAAGCCCCGGTCAATACCGTTTCAAACACAGGCGCGCACGCTCCTTTCTTCTAGAAGGCTTTCCTTATAAATGTTCCCATATTTAGAGAACGATATCGGATAAATCTTGCATCCGTTCAGCGCGTGAACAAGCCAGAGTGGCAGCGCCGTCGTTGTCTTGACCTCCATCACCCGGTATCCTTCCGGCAAAAGTTCCTTGCCCCAATCCCCGGCATTAAGGGATAGCGCCTCCGCGCGGCTGCGGATGGAAGTATCAAACGTGACGCGGAGGCCCCGGTCCGTAAGGCCTACATAAGCCTCCCGGTCATAGGCAAGATAGAGTTTGGGAACCGGGTGGTAAAAGGAAAGAAAATAGTCCAGCTCGTACAGAATTTGACTGTTACGGTTCCCATGATCTCCTGTCCTTATGTATCGCTCGGCATCCTGAAGCGCAAATTCCGCCCGCCGCTTGTAGACCACGCCGTCGTATTTTTTCTTAATCTCAAGAAATACCCTGTCTTCCGGCTTGGGCGTGCCATAGCTTCTTAAACGAAGCTTTTCTTTATAGGCAGGCTTCTCGATAGATCTGCGAATCAGCGCGTCATCCGCAGTGTCGTAATAGATGTTACATATGGTATAGGTGGAGAACGCATCCGGAACAAGCTCGGACCGGACGCGCAGCATTAGCGCGCGGTAACTTGCTTCGTCCATCAGATACTTTTTTTCTACCCGGCGGAATACGTTCTGTGCCATTGCCATCACCTCCGTTCGTTTTGTTGCGCCTATTAAACCAAACAGGTATGGCGTTTTAATGGTACGATTGTGTCAACAATTCAGACGAATATGGCAAAAAGCAAGAATGGGTGAAGAATACTGTAAGTTCAGATAAAATGGGCGTTTGAGTTCTGTACAAGCAGGGTTATAAAAAGATATGCAAAAAACTTAAAAAGGGGTGTTGACAGTGTGAGATAGGTTTGCTACAATAAACAAGCTGTCCCGCCCGAGAGGGTAACGACAAGCGAAAAGCACCTTGAAAACTATATAGTGCGAGATAGAAGACGAACGCAATTAATTTGAGGAACCAGCAAAAGTACGGACAACGAAGCGCGTAAGCGTGGAAGTTGAAAAGTAAAAGATAGAGACAGTTTTTTAAACTGTTGAGTAATTTAACTCAAGAGTTTGATCCTGGCTCAGGACGAACGCTGGCGGCGTGCCTAACACATGCAAGTCGAACGGGGTATTTATTTCGGTAGATACCTAGTGGCGAACGGGTGAGTAACGCGTGAGCAACC
>JAEYSE010000119.1 GCA_023435025.1 Bacillota bacterium | reverse complement strand
CGGGCTTCTTTTCGGCAATCGACGCCCCGGCTGATGCGAAAAAGGCGCTTGTTAAGTGCCTGGAAGGCAAAAACGCGCACGAACTAGCGTCCATCGCCCGCGCATACGGCATAGACGCGAAAGAAATCGCCCCGCTTGAGCAGTTGATTCGCATCGGCGGGCCGATGGAAAGCGCGCTCAAAGACGCGCGGCCGCTTGCGTGCAACCCTGCCATGGAGGATGCGCTCCGGGAGATGGAGACACTGTACGGCGTGTTCGCGTCTTCAGGCACTGCACAGGCCTTGCGGCTGGATTTTTCCATCACGAACGATTCGAACTATTACAACGGACTGATGTTCCGCGGATTTGTCAAAAGCGTGCCGCGCGCAGTGCTTTCCGGCGGAAGGTACGATCTTCTATTAAAGCGCATGGGCAAAGAAAATCTTGCGGCAATCGGCTTTGGCGTTTCCTTTGACGAAATCGACCGTTACTTCCGGCAGCCCGCGCAGAATAAATATGACGCGATATTGCTTTACGGGGAGGATACCGACCTAGTAGCGTTCTACCATGCAATGGAGCAGCTTACGAAACAAAATCTGCGGGTCTGCGCGCTGGCCGTTCTTCCTGAGGATGTCGGTAACGCGAAGTTGTACCGCATTGAGGAGACAGAACTCACGGAGGTGGCGTTATGATCAACATTGCGCTGCCCAAGGGCCGCCTGGGCGACTGCGTATATAAGCTGTTCGCTTCCGTGGGCTACGACTGCAAAGGGTTGTCGGATGAAAGCCGTAAGCTGGTGTTTGAGGACGAAGTTTCGGGTGTGCGGTATCTTCTGATTAAGCCTGCGGACGTCGCGATCTATGTGGAGCGAGGTGCCGCGGACATCGGCGTGGTGGGTAAAGATGTTCTGCTGGAAACCGAGCCGGAGGTATATGAGCTGCTGGATCTGGGCCTAGGGAAATGCGAACTCGCTGTGGCTGCGCCCAACGGCTATGAGGATGATCTTGGCGCAGTGGTGCGCGTGGCTACGAAGTACCCGCATATGGCGAAGAAATATTACCAAAGCCGCGATAGGGAGATTGAGATCATAAAGCTCAACGGCTCCATAGAAATAGCTCCTCTGCTCGGGCTTTCGGACGTGATCGTGGATATTGTGGAAACGGGCAAGACGTTAAAGGAAAACAACCTGCGGGTGTTTGAGCATATCGCTTCAAGCAGCGCGCGGCTGATCGCGAACAAGCGGAGTTACCAGTTCCGGCAGGAAGAAATCACGCGCATGGCGGACGCACTCAAAAAGGCGGTGGGCAACGAATGAAGCTGTTTCAGAGTTCCGATATTACGCCCGCGGAGCTTCGGCCCCGCTACAGCATGGAATATGATAAGGCAGAACGGACGGTGCGGGACATACTTGCGGACGTGAAGAAAAACGGCGACGACGCGCTCAAAAAGTATACCCTGCTGTTTGACCGTGCGGAACTTTCCTCCCTTGCTGTAACGGAAGCGGAGATCAAAGCGGCGCTCTCTAAGACCGATTCCCGGCTTCTTTTCACCATGCGGCAGGCGGCGGAAAACATCCGCGCCTTCCACCAGAAGCAAAGGCGCGAAGGTTTTGTGATGAGCGAGCGCGAAGGTGTGCTTTTGGGCCAGCGCATATTGCCGCTCGACCGAGTGGGCATATACATTCCCGGCGGCACCGCAAGCTACCCGAGCACCGTTCTGATGAACGCCATACCGGCCAAAATTGCAGGCGTGAGCGAGATCATCATGGTTACCCCGCCCGGTCCGGACGGCTCTGTCGCTGCGCCAATACTCGCCGCCGCGCATATCGCGGGGGTGGACAAAATATTCAAGGTGGGCGGCGCGCAGGCGATTGCAGCACTTGCCTACGGAACCGAGAGCATCCCCAGAGTGGATAAAATCACCGGCCCCGGCAACATGTACGTGGCTACCGCCAAGCGGCAGGTGTACGGGCTGGTGGATATCGATATGGTGGCGGGGCCAAGCGAAATACTCGTCATCGCCGACGGCAGCGCCGACCCGTTCTTTGTGGCGGCGGACCTCTTATCCCAGGCCGAACACGACCCTATGGCGGCGGCAATTCTCTTAACTACAAGCGAGCAGCTGGCGCTTGCCGTACAGAGTGAGGTCTCGCGGCAGCTTTCCCTGCTTCCGCGCCACACCATAGCGGAAAAGTCCATACTGGATCATAGCCGTATCGTGGTAGTATCCTCCCTGCGGGAGGCGGCTCAATGGAGCAATGAGATCGCACCCGAGCACCTGGAACTCTGCGTGGAGGACCCGTTCGCGATGCTGGCGCTGATCCGTCACGCGGGCAGCGTATTCCTTGGCCACTACACGCCCGAGGCGCTGGGCGATTATTTTGCAGGCCCTAACCATACGCTGCCCACCAACGGCACGGCGAAGTTCGCCTCCCCGCTTTCGGTGGATGATTTTATCAAAAAATCATCCTTCGTCTATTACACCAAAGAGGCGCTTCGCGAAGTACAGGAGCAGATTGTATTCTTTGCACAGAACGAAGGCCTGGACGCGCACGCAAAAAGCATCAGCATGCGCTTTGATTTTGACGGAAATGATGAAAATGAGGACGGCAAGGAATAGATGAGCAAATATTTCAGCAGGCGCTTTGCCGGAATGCAGCCCTATGTACCGGGCGAACAGCCGCAGAACCGCCAGTATGTCAAACTGAACACCAACGAAAGCCCGTTCCCTCCCTCACCCAAGGTGCTGGAAGCCATCTCACGCACGGAGGCGGAATGGCTCAACCTCTACCCCGACCCGGATACACGTAGGGCTGCGAAAGCCATTGCCGACTATTACGGCGTAACGGAACGCGAGGTGCTGCTGGGCAACGGCTCGGACGAAATACTCGCATTCTGCTTCCAGGCCTTCTGCGATGGGGATACTCCCGCTTGCTACGCCGACATCACCTACGGGTTTTACAAGGTGTTCGCGCGGATTTATAATGTGCCCTCCATCATCGTCCCCTTGGATGAAGAGTTCCGGCTCAATCCGGCGGATTACCGCCCGGCGGGCGGCACTATATTCATTGCCAATCCCAACGCGCCCACAGGCAGGGCAATCGACATTGAAGACATAGAAAGTATACTCAAGGCCAACCCGGAGCACGTGGTAGTAATCGATGAGGCGTATGTGGATTTCAGCGCACAAAGCGCAATAAAGCTCGTCCGTTCGTACGAAAACCTTGTGGTGGTGCAGACCATGTCCAAATCCCGCTCGTTAGCTGGCGCACGCATTGGCTTTGCCATTGCGAACGAGGCGCTGATTGGGGACCTCAACGCCATGAAATTTTCCTTCAACCCCTACAACCTCAACCGCCTTTCCCTGATCGCGGCGGAAGCTGCCATAGGGGATACGGAGTATTTCGCATCCTGCACAAAGGCCATTCAGGAGGTACGGGAATATACCGCAGAGGAACTCAAAAAGCGAGGTTTTACCGTTCTTCCTTCCAGCGCAAATTTCGTGTTCGCAAAGCCCAATCGTATGGGCGGCGAGACGTATTACCAGGCATTAAAGGAGAAAGGCGTGCTGGTACGTCACTTTGCACAGGATCGCATCCGCGACTATGTGCGCATTACCATAGGGACAAAAGAGCAAATGCAGCAGCTTTTGCAGGCGACAGACGAACTATGGGAGGGGAATGCATGAGAACAAGCACCGTCACCCGCAAAACCGCGGAAACAGACATCGGCTTAACGCTCAATCTGGACGGCGCGGGCAAAAATAAGATCGCGACCGGCATTGGCTTTCTGGACCATATGCTCACCCTGTTCGCCCGCCACGGAAACTTTGACTTGGACGTTTCCTGCAACGGTGACCTCGCTGTGGACTGCCACCATTCCGTGGAGGACATCGGCATCTGTTTGGGGGCCGCCTTCCGGGAAGCGCTCGGAGACAAGCGAGGCATCTCCCGCTACGGAAGCTTCCTATTGCCCATGGACGAAGCGCTTGTGCTCATCGCGCTCGATATCAGCGGGCGCGCGCATTTGAGCTACGGCCTAGTGATCCCAACGCAAAAAGTCGGAGAATTCGATACTGAGCTGGTGGAAGAATTCCTGCTGGGCTTCTGCCGCAGCATGGGCCTGACGCTACATGTGAAACAGCTTGCGGGCACAAACTCCCACCATATCATAGAGGCCGCGTTCAAAGGCCTGGGCCGCGCACTGAAACAGGCAGTCGCTGTTGACACAGACCATGCGGATGAGATTCCGTCCACGAAGGGTGTCCTGGAATAAAAACGCCTATTCACATAGCTTTTTCTGGGGCTTTGCCCCTGAACCCTACCCAAGGGACACATCCCTTGGGAATTCCTTCCCCGGAAACGCCCTGTAAAGGGCGTTCCCGAATGGGTTTTTAGGGCCGTTACGGCCCTAAACGGAGGCTTGGGGGGACGCAGACAAGCGCCGCCTGTGGCGGAAGAAGCGAGGCCCAGTCCCAGTGAGCAAGGGAGCATATGCGACCATTGCGAACTTGGGGTCAGAGCCTCCAACGTACTACTTTTGCTATTCTGTGTCGGGAAATCACGGAGGAATCACACATGATCGCCATCATCGACTACGGCGTGGGCAACCTGTTTTCATTAAGCGGGTCGCTCGCCCATCTGAATATAGAGAGCGTCATCACCCGGGACCCAGGCGTGATCGACGCGGCGGAGCGCATGATACTGCCCGGCGTGGGCGCGTTTGGGGACGCCATGGAAAAACTCAGGGAGCATGCGCTTATTCCGGTGCTTAACCGTCAAGTGCAAAACGGCAAGCCGCTGCTGGGCATCTGCTTAGGGATGCAGGTGCTTTTTGAGCGTGGGTACGAATACGGCGATCATGCGGGGTTAGGTTACCTAAAAGGCAGCATCCATTCACTAACGCCGGATATCCCTGCTGCCATGAAAGTACCGCATATCGGTTGGAACAGCCTTCGACTTATGAAACCCGACGATCCGCTCTTGACAAACATACAGGAAGGGGATTACGTATATTATGTACATTCCTTCTATGGGAAGGGTTGCGAGGACAGCGTTGTGGCGGGATCCGAGTACGGCACGTTTGTGCCGGGCATCGTACACAAAGGCAACGTCTGCGGAACGCAGTTCCACCCGGAAAAGAGCGGCAGCGTAGGATTGGGCATACTCAAAGCATTCTGCGAATTGATATAAGGAGAAGACTATGGAGATATTCCCGGCCATCGATATCCGGGGCGGACAGGTGGTGCGGCTCCGTCAGGGCGATTACGAGGACATGCAGGTATACGGCAACGACCCCGTACGCGCGGCGGAGCAGTTCATGGAACAGGGCGCGGTCAACCTGCACGTTGTGGACTTGGACGGCGCAAAGGAAGGCGAAACCGTGAATTTTGATGTTATCCGCTCTATAGCAAAGCTTCCCGGCCTGTTTGTGGAAGTGGGCGGCGGCATTCGGGACCAGGACCGCATTGAAAAGTACCTGGCGCTTGGTGTGGGACGCACGATATTGGGCACGGTGGCGGTTCGGAGTTTTGCGTTTGTAGAAACCATGGTACGGCTTTACGGTGATAAAATTGCCGTAGGCGTGGACGCGCGGGAGGGCTACGTGGCTGTTTCCGGCTGGCTGGAAAATACGGGGCTCGATTCGTTTGGGTTCTGTGAGCGCCTTCGGGACGCGGGCGTTTCTACGGTGATCTATACGGATATCGCGAAGGACGGGGAGCTAGGCGGCACCAATCTTGATGCCTACCGCAGGCTGCGGGAGCTAAACGGCCTTTCCGTTGTCGCTTCCGGCGGCATCAGCTTTGA
>JAEYSE010000111.1 GCA_023435025.1 Bacillota bacterium | reverse complement strand
AGGTTTCGGGAGCAAAAGATACCGTTACGGCCCGCAAGGTCGCAAAATCCGTGGTTTGCTCCAGCCTGTTGAAAGCCGCCATGTTTGGTGCTGACGCAAACTGGGGCCGGGTGCTGTGCGCCATAGGTTACGCGGGCGCGGATGTGGATATCACCAAGGTGGACGTTTCCTTCGTTTCAAGCGCGGGGGCTATCGGTGTGTGCAAGAACGGCGCGGGCGTGCCGTTTTCGGAAGATTTGGCAAAAAACATCCTGCTGCAGGATGAGATAGACATACGCATTTGTCTGAACAGCGGAGAATGTACCGCCACGGCCTGGGGCTGCGACCTCACGTATGATTACGTGAAAATCAACGGCGATTACCGTTCATAAGGGGTTAGGGGATTGACGATGAAGGACATTACAAACGCCCAGCGGGCAGAGGTGCTGATACAGGCGCTGCCCTATATCCAGAAATACAACAACAAGATCATCGTAGTCAAATACGGCGGCAACGCCATGGTGAGCGACGAATTGAAACGGGCTGTGATGGGCGATATCGTATTGCTATCCCTCATCGGCATCAAGGTGGTACTAATACACGGCGGCGGTCCGGAGATTTCCGACATGCTCAAGCGCGTGAACAAAAAGAGCGAGTTTATCGGCGGCCTTCGTGTGACGGATAAAGAAACGGCGGAGATTGTACAGATGGTACTTGCGGGCAAAATCAACAAGGATCTCGTTGCGCTCATTGACAGCATCGGCGGAAAAGCAATCGGCCTTTCGGGCATGGATTGCCGGATTTTAAACGCAAAGCCGTTTGATGAAACGCTCGGATATGTGGGCGAGATCGTAAGCGTCAACACGCAGCCCATCCACGACCTGTTGGAAAAAGGCTATATCCCCGTGATCTCCACCGTGGGGTGCGACGACAAGGGGAATACATTCAATATCAATGCAGATACCGCGGCGGCCCGTATCGCGGGGTGCTTAAAAGCGGAAAGCTTTATTTCAATGACGGATACGCACGGTATCTTACGGGATATGAACGACCCAAGTACGCTCATTTCCGAAATCCCGGTGAGCGAAGCGCCGCAGCTCGTGCGCGAAGGCGTCATCTCCGGCGGCATGATCCCCAAGGTGGACTGCTGCATCGACGCCATACGGCGCGGGGTGAAGAAGGTGTTCATCATAGACGGCCGCGTGCCGCACTCCATACTGATTGAAGTGCTGACGGACGAAGGCGTAGGGACGATGTTTAAGTAAGGGTACGATGGGGCTCTGCCCCAAACCCCGCCCAAGGGACACATCCCTTGGGGATCCCACTCCACTGCATCGCTTTCTTTTGCTTCTTTTCTTTCACAGAAAGAAAAGAAGCGTACCCACAACCTGCATGGCATCTCCATGCAGCGGAAGGAGCAGCAAAATGACCATCAAAGAACTGGATCAGGCTTTTATTGCAGCCACATACGGCCGGCAGGACGTCGCGTTCATCAGCGGCAAGGGAGCGGAGCTGTATGACGAGGCGGGCAAACGGTACATAGACCTTGGTGGCGGCATTGCGGTGAACGCGTTCGGCATCGCGGACGACGTATGGGCGGATGCGGTAAAAACGCAGGTGGATAAGCTGCAGCATGTGTCCAACTACTATTACACCGAGCCGCAGTCCGAGCTTGCGCAAACGCTGTGCGAGCGGACGGGCATGAAGAAGGTGTTCTTCTCCAACTCGGGTGCGGAGGCGAACGAGTGCGCTATAAAGGCTGCGCGCAAGTACACAAGCGACAAATACGGTACTATGGCCCGGCCCAATATCGTCACGCTGTGGAACAGCTTCCACGGCCGCACACTCACCACGCTTTCCGCCACGGGGCAGGAAAGCTTCCATAAGGATTTCGGCCCGTTTACGCCGGGATTTGTGCATGTAAATGCAAACGACATCGACGCCATGAAGCTTGCGTTTGAAGCGGACGACATCTGCGCCGTAATGATGGAGCTGATTCAGGGCGAAGGCGGCGTGAACGTGCTTGAGCCGGAGTATGTGCGAGAAGTTGCGGCGATTTGCGAAAAGCGGGACGTGCTGCTCATCATCGACGAAGTGCAAACGGGCAACGGCCGCACGGGCGAGCTGTACTGCTACATGCATTATGGCATCAAGCCGGATATCGTCTCCACGGCCAAAGGCCTGGCGGGGGGCTTGCCAATGGGCGCCACGCTGTTTGGGGAAAAGACCATGTTCACGCTCACCGCGGGTAGCCACGGCTCCACGTTCGGCGGCAACCCGGTGTGCGCAGCGGGCGCAATATCCGTATTGAGCCGCCTCACCGACGAGCTGATGCAGGAAGTTCAGGAAAAGAGCGCGTACATCAAGGAAGCATTGGGCGCTACTAAGGGTGTTCTTTCTGTCAGCGGCATGGGCCTGATGCTGGGTATCGAAACGGAACGGCCCGCAAAGGACATACTTCTTGGCTGTTTAAACCGTGGGGTCATCGTGTTGACCGCGAAAAATAAAATACGGCTTTTGCCGCCGCTCAATATCCCGACGTCGCTGTTACAGGAAGCCATCGCCATATTGAAGGAGGAAATTGAAAAATGAAGCATTTGCTCAAGCTCTCCGACCTGACCCCGCAGGAAATCACGGATATCTTAAACCTTGCCGACCAGTTGAAGTACGAAAGCAAGAACGGCATCATACACCACCACCTCGCGGGCAAGACGTTGGGCATGATATTCCAGAAATCCTCCACACGCACGCGCGTTTCCTTTGAGGTGGGCATGTACCAGCTGGGCGGCAGTGCCCTGTTCCTTTCCGCAAACGATTTGCAGATTGGCCGCGGCGAACCTGTGCAGGATACGGCGCGGGTGCTTTCCCGCTATTTGGACGGCATCATGATCCGTACATTCAAGCAGCAGGAAGTTGAAGATTTGGCGAAGTACGGCTCCATCCCTGTCATCAACGGCCTTACCGATTACGCACACCCCTGCCAGGTGCTTGCGGACCTGATGACGGTGCGCGAATACAAGGGTACGTTTAAGGGCCTGAAAATGGCATTCATCGGCGACGGCAACAACATGGCGAACTCCCTCATTGTGGGCGGAGTTAAAATGGGTATGGAAGTCGTAGTCGCCTGCCCGGAGGATTACCAGCCGGATGTGGATATCATGAAATGGGCGAAAGCGAACGGAACGTTTACCTGCACCACGGACGTACTTGACGCGGCGAAGGACGCCGATGTTCTTTATACCGACGTTTGGGCTTCCATGGGCCAGGAAGGTGAAGCGGAAAAGCGCAAGGCTGCATTCAAAGGCTTCCAGATCAACGGCGCGATAATGGAAGCGGCAAAACACGATGCCATTGTGCTCCATTGCCTACCGGCGCACCGGGAAGAGGAGATCAGTACAGAAGTTTTCGAGGCGCACGCCAGTGAGATATTCGACGAGGCGGAAAACCGCCTGCACGCGCAGAAAGCCGTGCTTGTCAAACTCCTGGGGAAAGCGGAGTAACGGCCACGGGAAGTCCTTTGGTCCATCAGGGGCCGGAGCCTCAGCAAGCATGACGTTTATAAAGAAATAAAGATTTCCAAATGGTATGAGCGTTCCTTAATCGGAGCGCTCTTTTTACAAAAGCCCGTAGCTTTGGTATAATGATATATATATATCCGTTTGGGAAGCCCGCAGCACGGACGCCCCCGGATATCCAATACTTGGAGGCTTTCCCTGTGGAGATTACCCTCACTACCTACCTGATCGTGTGCCCGCTAGTATTCTTAGCGGGCTTTGTCGACTCAATCGCAGGCGGAGGCGGGCTGATTACGCTGCCGGCTTACCTGCTGGCGGGGATACCCATTCACGAAACGATGGGTACAAACAAGTCCGCAATGAGTATCGGCACTTTCACCGCCACACTCAAATACTTAAAGGCGGGGCAGATCGACTTGCGTGTCGGCCTTCTCTCCGCGGCGGCCTCATTTATTGGAGCCTTTGGCGGAAGCACGCTTAGCCTGAAGATTCCGGAACAGACACTTCGGATTGTAATGCTTGCTATCCTCCCGGTAGTAGCGGTGTTTCTGGCTTTAAAGCGCAACTTTGGAACCGCGCCCGCCGCGGACCATCAGCTAAGCAGCCGCCGTATTGCCCTGACCTCGCTGGGGATTGGCCTTGTGGTGGGCTGTTATGACGGGCTGATCGGGCCGGGGACCGGCACATTCCTGATACTTGCGTTTACCGCGTTTCTAGGGTTTGATCTTTTAAAATCGTCCGGCTGCGCAAAGGTGGCAAACCTGACGTCAAACCTTGCGTCCATGATTGTGTTTATACTCAGTGGCAAAGTGCTGTTCCAATTAGCAATTCCTGCTGCGGTGTTCGCCTCTGCGGGCAACTATTTAGGCGCGAAGCTTGCGATTGCGGGCGGCGCAAAATATGTGCGTTATATGGTGTTTATCGTAATAGGTCTGCTGTTTGTAAAAATGGCTGTGGATCTGTTCTAAGTCCTTGAAAAAGAGCGCTCCATTTGGAGCGCTCTTTTTATTGGTTTTTATTCATTGATGATATACGGTATCGTCACCACCGCGAGGTTGCGCCGCCTGAACAGCGAGCTTTTCAATAACCGCGCAGTCTGGTTATGCAGAGGATTGTTCCACCACTTGGGTATGATGAACTGCGGCAGAACGACTGTGAGCATTTCATGCTTGTTGAGTGCCGCGTGTTTTTGATCCACATGGGAGAGCAGCACCTCGTTGACGTTGCGGTAGGGCGCTTCCTCAATCACCAGCGGGATCTTAAGCCCCAACTGGTTGTATTGGCGCACAAGCTTGTCCGTGGCTTCCTTGACGGTGCTCACATGGTAGACCTCGACTTCCCCATTCAGCGTGAGCGCATAATTGAGCGCCTTGATGAAGGATTTGTTGATGGAGGCCACCGGCAGAAGCACATGATTCTTGGGCGGTTCCTCAAACAAAAGCTCCGAAGCGTCGCCGGGAATCAACAGGTTTTCCCTGACATGGTCATAGTGGTGGCGGATGCGCAGCATCAGGAGCACCAGCACGGGGATGCAGATGATGACCATCCACGCGCCGTGGGTAAACTTGCTCACCGCTATAATGATGCAGGTAACCGCCGTAATGATTGTGCCGAAGCCGTTGATGACCGCCTTATGTCTCCAGCCGTTTTCCTTGCGGGTAATCCAGCGCTTGTACATGCCCATCTGGGAAAGCGTAAAGGAAAGGAACACGCCCACCGCGTAGAGCGGTATCAACTGGTGCGTATCCGCATGGAAGAATACGACCAGCAGGCTTGCCACGATAAAGAGCAGCATGATGCCGTTAGAAAAGCTCAGCCTCGCGCCACGGTGGCGGAATTGCCGGGCCATGAAACCATCCCGAGCGAGCAGGGATAAAAGAAGCGGCAGATCGGCAAATGCCGTGTTGGCAGCCATGATGAGTATGATAGCCGTTGTGGCCTGCACCATGTAGAACATCACCGTATTTGAGCCAAATACCTGCGCAGCAATCTGTGCGACCACCGTAATGCCTTCCTGGGGAGCGACCTTGTAGGCGGCAGCCAGTGCGCATACTCCGCCGAATATGATAAGCACGATGATCGCAAGTAGAGCCAACACCTTTTTGGCTCTCTTCTGCGCGGGCTCTTTAAAATTGGGAATGCCGTTGCTCACGGCTTCCACGCCGGTCAAGGCCGTGCAGCCGGAAGAAAAGGCCCTAAGAAACAGGAACAGCGTTAAATCCTGGACAGGCTGCGTAAGAGGTACCGTAGGTTCCGGAACGATGCCCAGCACAAGCACTTTAAACAGCCCGACAAATATCATGCTCAGAATAGTGCCGATAAATAGGTATGTCGGAACGCCGAATAGCACGGAGGATTCCCGGATGCCCCTGAGGTTCCCAAGCGTCAGGAATAAAATGATGATGAGCGCAAGCCCAGTTTTGTAGGGCAGAAGTTCGGGAAAAGCGGATGTGATGGCCGCCACGCCGGAACTGGCGCTGACCGCCACGGTCAACACATAATCAATCGACAACGACGCCGCCGCAATCAGACCGGGGATGCGGCCCAAGTTGTCGCTCGCTACGCTGTAGGAGCCGCCGCCGTTGGGATAATTGTCTATGGTCTGGCGGTAGGAAAACACCAGAATGAACAATAGCGTAATAATCGCAAGTGCGGTGCCCAGCAGCGGCTTGTATGCCGCCATACCCAAAAGCGGGATAAGCACCATCAAAATCTCTTCGCAGGCATACGATACGGAAGAGATCGCGTCGCTGGAAAGTATGGGGAGACCCCAAAGAATATTGAATTTTTCAGACGTTTCCTCGGCGCTCTTAAGCGAGTGCCCCAAAAAAATCTCTTTGAGCTTATGCAGCATGGGTTGACTCGCTCTCTTCCTTGAGTATATTGCAGGTGGCCACCGTTCTTACTCCTTCTCTTTTTTCAGTTCCGTTTTTTATGCAACACAACGATTAAGCCGCCGCGTTTATAAATAAAGCCATACAGGCCGTCCTTATTATGTGCATAGTATGAAAATGGTATCACAAGCATTGTCCGTGCGCCACAGCGCAAATGCTGTGTTTTGGAGCAAAAATACGCCAAAATTCACAAGGTTTGATATGGCGTAATGCTGTGTGATTGCCGCGCAATATTGCATGCGCAATCTTCCGTTTGCTGAGCATTCAATTTCCATATTCTTAACGATCTCTCCAAAATACACCTTCAACCTGTTGTAAGACAGCCGATAATTGTGCAAAAGCGAGCCCGCAGACGCGATTTTGATCGAATTTGTTTCGAATTTATCCCCCATGTACAAGCGCGGTATGTTATACTAAATGTAAAGGTCCCATCAAGCCTTTTACATTTGCGTGCGTTTTGCTTAAATTACCTGTATGCCGTAGGCCAAAACGGGCGATATGTAAAACAGGGCTTCCTCAAAGGGGAGGCAGCAGATGTTTGCTTGGAGCAGGACAGGCATGCCGTAAAATCGCATACTTTCCGCTTATGACCTACGTTTTTTACTTAGAAAGGTTAAAACCGCATGCAGACCGGCCTTATACTCGTCATTTTGCTCGTATGCGCGTCTATCTTTGTCAACGGATGGACGGATGCCCCCAACGCACTTACGACTGTGGTTTCCACCAGAGTGCTCTCCCCCCGCAAAGCTGTTATACTTGCGGCGATATTCAACCTTTTGGGCGTACTGCTCATGGGTACGGCGGTCGCCAAGACAATCTCCAATATCATACAACTGACCCCCGGCAAGGAAGGGCTCATTACGCTTGCGGCGGCGCAGCTTGCCATTGTCTCCTGGTCGGTTGGCGCGTGGCGTTTTGGCATTCCCACCAGCGAAAGCCACGCTTTGATTGCCGGTCTGACCGGCGCAGCATTGGCTGGCGGCGGTATCGCATCGGTCAGTTGGGCCGAATGGCAAAAAGTCTTTCTTGGCTTGGGCATTTCTTCCATACTGGGTTTTCTTACAGGCGGGCTTTTCACATCGCTGATCGCTAAAGTATTCCGCAACGTCAACCGACACAAAGCAAACAGAATATTCTCCGTTGGTCAGGTGGTTTCTGCCTCAGCAATGGCCTTTAGCCACGGCGCTCAGGACGGACAAAAGTTTATGGGCGTTCTGGTGTTTGCGCTCTCGTTAGGCGGCGTCGCCATGCCGGGCGGGGAAAACTTCATTCCCTGGTATGTCATGGTGTTCTGCTCGCTCTTAATGGCGGTTGGCACCTCGGTGGGCGGATACCGCATCATCAAGACCATGGGGCTTGATATGGTAAAAATAGAAAAATACCAGGGTTTTTCTGCAGAAGTTGCGGCTTCTGCCTGCATGTTGGCCGCCACCGTATGGGGCATACCGCTTAGCACCACCAACACAAAGGGAACCGCCATTATGGGCGCTGCGGCAGCACGCAGGTTAAGCAACGTAAACTGGGGAATTGTAAAAGAGATGGTCACGGCCTGGGTACTCACATTCCCCGCCTGCGGCCTGATTGGATACGTCATGGCCCTGCTGATGCATGCAATATTTTAAAACTGAAAGGGATCATTTATGGCAAAGAAAGATTTGAATTACTACGATATGTTCGAACAGGGCATCGCCTATTGCGTAAAGGCTGCAAAGGCCCTTCAGAAGTTGCTGGATGAAAACCGTCTGCTCGAAGAGGAATTCGCCGCCATCAAGAAGACGGAGCAGGATGCAGATTCCCACATGCACACCGTCTGCGAATATCTCAACGTTGCGTTTATTACGCCCATCGACCGCGACGATATTTACGAGATCGCAAAAGAAACGGACGATATCATTGACCGTATCGATTCTGTGGCGGCAAACCTGTGGATGATGAACGTGACAGAAGTCACCACGCCCATGCGTACCATGGCGGGCCTGATCGTAAAGGCTTGCGAAGAGCTTGCGGAGCTGATGAGTGAGCTGCACCGCGGAAAAAAGAGCAACCGGCTCTACGAGCTCATCATCGACATCAACCGCATCGAAGAAGTCGGCGACCGCTGCTACAAGGAAGCACTGCGGGAGCTCTTTACGCATGAAAAGGATCCCATTGCGCTGATAAAGCTTCACAAGGTGTATGACGAACTCGAAAACGCGCTGGACGACTGCGAGGACGTTGCCAACTGCGTGGAAAGCATCATTATCACAAAGACATAAGAACAACGCATGAATTGCCCGCAGAAATGCGGGCATTTTTAGTTTTGGATTTCCGAAGCGCCGATGTGTCTGCTTGGAGGTTTCAAGGTATCGGCGCCTAAAGCGCCGACGCCAATTTTTTATAATAGGGGGAGACTACGTTTCCCCCTACCCCCTTTCCTTAGGAACGCTCGCGCTGTGGGCCCCTCCCAGTATAAAATATATTAGCGGCCTGCGACCTCATCCTGCAGGGAACACCCGCAGGGAGAAACGTATCATACTTTTTTGACACCTTTGCCCGCAGAAATGCGGGCTTTTTTGTTTTCGCTGATTTATGGGCTGCTCTACATGGTATGTCATTACATTGGTAGTTACTTCTATACTTTAGCGTGCTACTTGACTACTATATAAAAGCGGAGTATACTAGCCCACAAGGAACCCGGAAGGAGAATGGGCTTGGAACTGAAACTGACGTCCCTTAGAAAAAGCGAGCGCACTGCGTACCTGCTCAGAAGCCTTTACGAAAGCCGCGGATACCGGAATTTTCGCATGGGAAAATTTGAGGAATACGATTTTTACGTGGACCACCGGGATTTTTTAAGTAGCGCTCAGATTATCACGTTCACGGATTTGAACGGAAAGCTGATGGCGTTAAAGCCCGACGTCACGATGAGTATTGTGAAAAACACGCGCGCTACGGCAGAACGCCCGGAGCGGCTCTATTATAGCGAAAGCGTCTATCGGCAAAGCCGAGAAGTGCGCGAATACAAGGAAATATTCCAAGTGGGCGTAGAGTACATCGGCGCTGTGACACAGTATACAACTATCGAGCTTGTGGATCTTGCGCTAAAAAGCCTTGCGCTCATTGAGGAAGACTATGTGCTGGACATTTCCCACATGGGGTTTTTGACGGGCTTCTTTTCGGCAATCGACGCCCCGGCTGATGCGAAAAAGGCGCTTGTTAAGTGCCTGGAAGGCAAAAACGCGCACGAACTAGCGTCCATCGCCCGCGCATACGGCATAGACGCGAAAGAAAT
>JAEYSE010000099.1 GCA_023435025.1 Bacillota bacterium | reverse complement strand
TGCCATGCCCGGCGGAAAGCGCGCCGGAACGTATGAGTTTTTTAACCGGCTCAGGCAGGCTCAATAAGCGCAGCGCGTTTGCAACCGCCGGGCGGCTCTTTGAAAGACGCTCGGAGACTTCCTCCTGTGTAAGATCGTGCTGCTGCATCAAAAAAGAGATAGCGGCGGCTTCCTCTATGGGGTTCAGGTTTTCGCGCTGGATGTTTTCGATGAGCGCGATCTCCAGGATCTCATCCGTACCGAAGTCCCGCACCACCACAGGCACTTTCGTGAGGCCCGCGAGCTTCGCCGCGCGATAGCGGCGCTCGCCGGTGACGATCATGTACTTCTCGCCGTTTTTGCGCACGACGATGGGCTGCACCATGCCATGCCGCTTTAAGGAACCTGCAAGCTCCTCCAGGCGCTCTTTATCAAACTCCTTACGCGGCTGATCGGGGTTGGGGTACAGCTTTTCGATTTCAAGCTCCCGTAAGCCCGCCGCATCCGGCCTTGCCGTAGCGTCAAAATCCCCCAGCAACGCATCAAGACCCCGTCCAAGGCCCGTTTGTTTTTTCAAGCCCGCCATAATTACGCCTCCTTCTCCAAAAGTTCCTGCGCAAGCTTGCTGTACGCGATTGCGCCCACGCTCTTGGGATCATATGAGGTAATGGGCAGACCGAAGCTCGGCGCTTCCCCCAAACGCACGGAGCGGGGGATGATGGTATCATACACCTTGTTTTTGAAGAACTTCTTCACCTCTGAAACCACCTGGGTGGAAAGATTGGTTCTTGCATCGTACATGGTGAGTACCACGCCTTCCACATCCAAAGCAGGATTGAGATGCATGCGCACCAACTTGACGGTATTCATCAGCTGCGACAATCCTTCCAGCGCGTAAAATTCGCACTGTATGGGTACTAAAAGCGTATTTGCGGCGGTGAGGGCATTGAGCGTCAACAGCCCCAGCGATGGCGGGCAATCAATAAAAATATAGTCATACTCCGCCTGCACGCTTTCGAGCGCGCGCTTTAGCACGTGTTCACGCGCCATCATACCCACCAGTTCCACTTCCGCGCCCGCAAGCTCTATTTTCGCAGGAAGGATATGTAAAAGCGGCGTGCCGGTCATAATTTTTGCTTCCGCGGCGGGTACGCGGTTGATCATAATATCATAGGTGGACTGTGAGACGCCATCCTTGTCCACTCCCAGGCCGCTGGTGGAATTGCCTTGCGGGTCCAGGTCCACAAGCAGCACGCGCTTTTTCTGCTCCGCAACGCACGCGGAAAGGTTAACGGCGGTTGTTGTCTTGCCCACCCCGCCCTTCTGGTTCGCAATGGCGATGATCTTTGCCATACCCATACTCCTTTTGTTCCGTAAGCCTACCGCTTCGCACTCTTTTTCCACACAGGCAAGCCAGTTTTCAACCAACCCCGGCTCTATGAACAGCGCCGGTTGCGGCCCGCCCGCGGTTTGTTGCATATTCATTTGCTGCATTGATCTCAAATTCCGCTCTATATGTTGTATTCATTTGGCGTATAAAACCATTATAGGCTATTTTTCTGCGGGTGTATAGGCGTAGTCTTCAAAGACAGGCCGTGTTATACCAAAATGGACGGAATACATTGTTTCACGTGAAACAATATATCCGTCCATTTATTCAGCTTTTTCCGACTAACCTCAGCCCTTCGCTTGGTCGAACTCGGCCTGCATCTCGGCGGAAGGCTCCTTGCCCCGCAGCGAGACCAGTACGATTACGATGCAGGAAACAATGAACGCTGGTAACAGCTCGTAGATACCGAACACGCCGCCCATGGGCCGGATTAAGAGCTTCCATATAAATACCATCGCAGCGCCAGCGCACATGCCGGAAATTGCGCCGGTACGGGTGGTTCGCTTCCAGAACAGGGAGAACAGCATCAGCGGCCCAAATGTCGCGCCAAAGCCCGCCCACGCGAAGGACACCACCTTGAATATGACGCTGGTTTCATCCATGGCAATGAGTATGCCGATCAGCGTAATGACGAGCAGCGTGATGCGGGTAACGCGCATGATTTCTCTATCCGTCGCCTGCTTTTTGAGTATTCCCTGGTAAATATTCTTGGCGAATGCCGAGGACGCGATCAAAAGATACGAATCCGATGAACTGATGGTGGCTGCCAATATCCCCGCCATGGCAAGCCCAGCAATAAGCGGCGGCATCAGCCTGGTGCTGACCAGAATAAACACATTTTCGGATTGGCCCACCGTTGCAAGTTCCGTGGGATACAGCACCCGGCCAATCAAACCAATGGCCACCGCCGCCGTCATGGAAATGACCACCCACACCGTCGCAATACGACGGGAGCTTTTGAGTTCCTCTTCTTTGCGGATTGCCATAAAGCGCAGCAGCACCTGAGGCATGCCAAAATACCCAAGTCCCCAGGACAATGTGGAAAGTATGGTCAAAAACCCGTATGCGCCCGCAGGGCCAAACAGGGCCAAACCATTTTGTGCCTGCTGTACGCCGTCTACAACCTCCGGGCTTGCAATGCCAAAGAAAGCAAGGAAACCGGGAATGTTGTTTAGATTTTCCGCTACCGCGCCCAATCCGCCGGCCGCCAAAGTGGATACGATGAGCGTGCCAACCAACGCAATGATCATGACGATGGCCTGCATGAAATCCGACGCGCTTTCAGCTAAGAAACCGCCCAGGAACGTATATGCCACCACGAACAGCGCGCCCAATATCATCATGCTCTGATAAGAAAGCCCAAATAAAGTACTGAATAACTTCCCGCAAGTGACGAAGCAGCTTGCGGCGTAAACCGAAAAGAACACCAATATGAACAGCGCCGCGATGCTCATGATGCCGTTTTTCTTATCATGGAATCGGTTGTTGAAAAACTCCGGGATTGTAATGGCGTTACCCGCCACCACAGAGTACCGCCGCAAACGCTTTGCCACCAGCAGCCAGTTCAGGTACGTTCCTACCGCAAGGCCGACCGCTGTCCAGAACGCGTCGGCAAGGCCCAGCCAGTACGCAACGCCTGGAAGGCCCATCAGAAGCCATCCGCTCATATCCGAAGCTTCCGCACTCATGGCGGCCATCCACGGCCCCAGACTCCTTCCTCCCAGGAAGTAGCTTTCCGAGTTTTGGTTGGCCCGTTTTGCGTAATACAGCCCGATGCCGATGACCGCCAGCATGTAACAGGACATGGCGATCAATACCTGTAACGATTCCCCGCTCATTTGTAGTTCCCCCGATCATTTTTATGGCAATGTTTACAAAAAGACGTTCCCCTTTATCCTCATGTTTAGCATTATAAACTGTAATGGTGGATAGATACAATGCTTTTTTATCCAGAACCTGATTTATTCTGATAACATGCCGCATATTTATGCCCTCATGTATTCAAAAAGCCAAGCAATGGTAAACGCATCCGCGTTGCGCAACCCCTGCAGTTGCAGCGGCAATGGCCCCTTTTTCTTCTGATGGCATACATATGTTTCACGTGAAACAATCGCCGCCTTTTCATATATTTGGCGCATTGTGGGCTTGTGACAGGTGTGCTAGACTCCAAGCAGAATAGTATTTGTTGTTGGGGGAGCCAAATGAAGAACGGCGCGTTGTTTCAAAAAGCGGAGAATTATTATGCCAATGGAAACTACGAAACGGCGCTGGAATTGTTTACACAGTTTAGCCGCGTAGAGGAAACCGGGGAATGTCTCAACTACATTGGCTGCTGCGCACTATGCCTTGGAAATTATCAGGAAGCCATATCTCGCTTTGAGGCGCTAATTGAACAGAACCCCACCTGGGTGCGTCCGGTGTTTAACCTGGGGCGCGTATACCTTGCGCTTCACGAAAACCAAAAGGCACTGCAATATTTCAAACGGGCCGAGCGTATGAATTCGTTTGATGTGGACGCGCTCTATTATCTTGGTATATACTACGACAGCGTGCGGGACTATGAAACCGCGAAGAAATATTACAGGCGTTCGCTGCGCATCCGGTTTTTGCAATCCGAATGCCACCAGAATCTTGGCGTATGCTACCTGATCGACGGCGCGTATGCTGCGGCGTTGGAGGAGTTCACCATCGCTTTCGAGCAGGACCCGGCAAACCTGGAAGCGCTCTACTGTCAGGCGCTCGCGCTGATGTATTCCGGGCGCTACCGCGAGGCGCTGAACAGGCTGGTTACCTTAATAGAACGCAGGCCGGATCATACCAATTATATAAAGGATATTGTGCATTGCTGTTGCAAACTAAAGGACATCCGGCGTGCGCTGTACTGGAACGGGGAACTATTCAAGCGCCTGCCCGAAGGTGGGGCGGTGCTCAAGGCACGCTTACGCGCCAAGCGTAAGCCACAAAGGCATTTGAGGCTGATATAAGTAAAGCGCTTACCCAATATGCAAGCCGCGCATTTCTGTGCTATTCTCTTGTAAAGAAGCACACGAGGTGCGGCTTATGTATTCCATTCAACCCGTAAGTTTAGAGCACTCCCCCGCTCTTTGCGCTTTTCTTCAGCGGCAATGGGGCGGGAATACGGTGGTATCACTGGGGCGCGTCCATAAAATCGATACACTCTGCGGGTTCGCGGCTACGCAGGGCGATGAACTGCTGGGCCTTATTACATATGAGGTATGCGACGACGCATGCGAGATCGTCACGCTGGACAGCGTTTCGGAACACCGGGGTATTGGCACCGCACTGCTTTCCACCGTTTCCGATTACGCAAAAGT
Source organism: Bacillota bacterium (assembly GCA_023435025.1). Classification (GTDB taxonomy): domain Bacteria; phylum Bacillota; class Clostridia; order Christensenellales; family CAG-138; genus JAEYLA01. Next base: position 5,752 of record JAEYSE010000099.1, on the reverse strand, counting down.
ACAAGCCTGCAAGCGACTTTGGCTTGTTACCACCAACGACAACACACACGCCATCCGCTTTTATCAAAGGCGCGGCTTTACCATGGTGGCGCTGCATTTGAACGCCATTGAAGAATATCGCCGCATCAAACCGCAAATCCCGCTTATCGGATTTGACAATATCCCCATCCTGCATGAAATCGAGTTTGAAAAGGCACTCTAACAGAGTGCTTTTATATTGTTTCACGTGAAACAATATATTCTCGTCACACCCGGATTTGCAATAGACAGTACGAGCTTTCCTGTTGCCTGACGCGCTCAGATAAGGTAGTATTAAACGGTATTCAGTTTTACAACAGTTCAACGAAAGGAAATGAGCATGAAGGAACGCATAGTGGTGCTGGATTTCGGCGGTCAGTACAACCAACTCATCGCGCGCCGCGTACGCGAAGCCGGCGTTTACTCTGAGCTTCTCTCGCACAAAGCCAGCATCGAACGCATCAAAGGCGACGTATTATCCGGCGTAATACTCACCGGAGGTCCGGACAGCGTATATGCCCCTGGCGCAAAGGCCTGTTTGGAGGAGGTATTCTCCCTGAATGTGCCTGTATTGGGCATCTGCTACGGCATGCAGTATATCGCGAAGGTATTCGGCGGCGAAATCAACCGTGCAGCGGTACGCGAATACGGCCGTACCGAGATCGAGTTTGCTGAGCATGCGCTATTTGAAGGCGTGGACCAGGGCATTGTATGGATGAACCATAACGACGCGGTGATGAAAGCGCCCGAAGGGTTCCGTGCCATTGCGCGTACGGAAAACTGCCCGGTGGCCGCATTCGCGGATGAAAGCCGCAGGCTCTACGGCATACAGTTCCACGCGGAGGTCAACCATACCCCGCAGGGTGCACGCATCATCAAGAACTTCCTGAAAAATATCTGCAAGCTTAACTGCGACTATTCCCCCGGGAACCTGGCGGACACCCTCATTGCGGATATCCGCAAACAAGTGGGAGATGGGAAAGTATTGGGCGCACTTTCCGGCGGCGTAGATAGCTCCGTTGCGAGCGTGCTGGTCCACCGCGCGGTCGGCGACAGGCTGACGTGCATTTTCGTAGATCACGGACTCCTGCGCCACAACGAAAAGGAAGAAGTCATCGGCTTTTACCGGGACAAGCTGGGTCTCAACGTCATCGCCGTGGACGCAAGGGAGCGGTTTTTATCTAAGCTTGCGGGCGTCACGGAACCTGAGCAGAAGCGCAAGATCATCGGCACGGAATTTATCCGCGTATTTGAAGAGGAAGCGAAAAAGCTCGGCGGTGCTGATTACTTGCTGCAGGGTACCATTTACCCGGACGTGATTGAAAGCGGCACCGAAAGCGCAGCCACCATCAAGAGCCACCACAACGTGGGCGGGCTCCCGAAGGACATCGGCTTTAAAGGCCTGTGCGAACCGCTCCGCATGCTATTTAAGGATGAAGTCCGCATCTTGGGCGAAAGCCTGAATATCCCGCATGACCTCGTATGGCGGCAACCCTTCCCCGGCCCCGGACTTGCCATCCGTATTCTGGGCGATATTACAGAGGACAAATTGAAAATCCTCCGCCACAGCGACTGGATCTTCCGCGAGGAAATCAAGAACGCCGGGCTTGACCAGGCGATCTGGCAGTATTTCACCGTATTTACCGGCATGCGCAGCGTAGGTGTGATGGGCGACGAACGTACCTATGATTACGCCATCGGCGTGCGCGCCGTCACCTCCACCGACGCTATGACGGTGGAATTTGCGGAAATCCCCTACCCCGTACTAAGAAAGATTTCCGAGCGGATTATTGCGGAGGTCCCCCACGTGAACCGCGTGGTGTACGATATTACGTCTAAGCCCCCGGGAACGATTGAGTGGGAGTAAACTCATAACCCCGAAAGCGATGCTTTCGGGGTTTTTCCTTTCCTATCCTCTGTGCTATACTGATACTGAATTCTCAAAATATCAGAATGTGGAATGGAATGGATGAATAAAACGCTTTGTTTCTTTACCATCCTATGCATGCTTTTTGTGTCAGGCTGCAATATGAAATCAATTGCTCCCGCCCCTACCCCGGGGTATGTGTCTTCTCCCGCACCTATCTTGGCCCCAACCCCAACTTCTACGCCTGAAGAACCTGCACTGGCTCCAACATCAACTCCCTTAGTTGAGAAAGCAGTACCCTATGACGCTTCTACCTTTACAGGCATAGAGGCGGATTTTTCCGAGTACTTTGGCGGCATCAACGGCTGCGCGGTGTTTCTTGCACCAAATGAAAACCGAATAACGGTTTATAACAGCGAGCTCAGCAGCAAGCGTTCTTCCCCCTGCTCCACATTTAAGATCGTTTCATCGCTCATAGCAATCAAAAACCAGATCATTAGCACAGAAAACTCTCTAATTCCATGGAGCGGCGAAACTTACTGGAATGACGACTGGAATCAGGATATGACGTTTGAGAGGGCATTCAAAAGCTCTTGTGTATGGTATTACCGGGAACTCATAGACCGCATCGGACAAGCAACCATGCAGCAATCACTGGAAACCATCTCTTATGGCAACAGAGACATCAGCGATTGGGCGGGCAGCCTGAATACCAATAACAGCAATCCGGATCTAACCGGTTTCTGGATTGAATCCTCCCTCACCATCTCCCCGGAAGAACAAGCGGTTGTCCTCGCAAATATATTTGAGCAGGGGTTGTATTTTTCGGAGGCCGCTATTTCCGCCGTCAAAGCTGTGATGCGTTACCAAACCGATCAAACCGATTCCGCCATATACGGAAAGACTGGCATGGGTAAAAAGGACGGCAAGATCGTGGATGCATGGTATGTGGGCTTTTTTGAGTGGGAAGGCAATACCACCTACTTTGCCGTCCGCTTGGACGACCCGGAAAACGAAAGTGTAACCAGCGCAAAAGCAAGGGAAATTGCTCTCTCCATTATTCAAAACTGGGACGCGTAACTTTTTTCATACTTCTCCCATACTACTTGCCGGAGCGTGGACGGCGGGCATTGTAGGAAATTCAATACAGACACCTCGTGATAGCAGTATAATCAATTGGTAAATTTAATCAGCCACTTCCTTTAACCCATCATAATCAAGCGTTGTTATATAAGGGGAGGATATGTCATGAACGAGGCTCTATGGATCTTCCTTGGCGGCATTGTCATTGCCGCGGCAAGCTTTCTTCTGAAAAATCGGGAAAAGAAGCTCTTTGAAAACGCGGTACCCGCCCAGGCAACTGTTGTCCGCTATGATGAATACCGTAAGACTGATGGCCTTTCAGAAGGTGAAGCGGCTCATCCCATGTACACCGCCGTAATGTCCTATCGCCTTTCGGACGGTACCGTGATAGAAGGTAAGGAACAATCTGGGCGGTCCTATCGAAAGTATGAAATCGGTATGGTGCTGGATATTGAATACAGCCCGCAGCAGCCCGATTTCTTTATAATCCGTGGGGATAAGTCCCGCAGTATCGCGTTCGCCGCCATGCTGGTTTTCGGCTTGGTGATGATCGGGCTTGCCGTAATGATGTATTTACAGCAATCAGGAGGGTTGGCATGAGCGTATCCGTTGCGGCACTGGCAAGCGTTTTCCTGCTGCTGGGCATGACCGCATGCATTGTGCTTGGGAGGAAAAGGGTAAAACCGGTATTCCGTACGCTGGCAGTCATACTCGGCGTTCTTGCCGGTCTATGCATGCTGTACTGCGCGGCGGCGCTGCTGCTTGTTGCAGGTATCCGTTGATTTCCGGCGCAAACGCTTCGTAGATATAGCCATAACCCGAAAGCTTACAGCATTTGGGCTTTTTTTGTCTATCCTTATTTGTGGTGCTCTTCATTACATCCTCAGTGAGGTGCTCATGCTCATCAGCGCTAGCAGACGAACCGATATCCCCGCTTTTTATTCCGACTGGTTTTTCAACAGATTGCAAGCCGGTTTTGTGTACGTGCGCAATCCCATGAACCCCAGGCAGGTGAGCAAGGTATCCCTTACTCCGGATGCGGTAGATGGCATCGTATTCTGGACCAAGAACCCCTCCCCCATGCTCCCGAAGCTTACCGCGCTCAAAGAATACGCTTACTATTTTCAGTTTACGCTGACCCCGTACGGGACGGATGTGGAAGCGAACCTGCCCAGCAAAAACGACGTCCTCGTGCCAACGTTCCAGCGGCTCTCCGACGCAATCGGCCCCCGCCACGTTATATGGCGGTACGACCCGATTTTAACAAACCCTCGCTATACAGCTGCGTACCATATTGAGTATTTCGAAAAGCTTGCCCGGCGGCTGCAGGGGTATACGGATACCTGCATCGTCAGCTTTTTGGATTTTTATCAAAGCACGCAAAGCAATACAAAGGGATTGCACATCATTGATCCCTCAGAGGAAGAAAAGCGCGCGCTGCTGACGGCGCTTTCCGCACTTGCAAAAGGCTATGGGCTGACCATGCAGGCGTGTGCGGAAGAAATGGATTTTAGCGGCTGCAATGTTTCCCCTGCCCGCTGCGTTGATGTAGCCTTATTTATCGAACTATCAGGCATTCCCCTCTCCTCCCGTAAGGACCCAACCCAGAGGCCGGAATGCGGGTGCTCTAAAAGCATCGACATCGGCATGTACAACACCTGCGGGAATCGCTGCCGCTACTGCTACGCCAACCATAGTAACGCCGCCGTGCTGGAGAATATGCGCGGGCATGACCCCGCTTCGCCGTTGCTGTTCGGGCAGCTTACAAGCGAGGACGTGGTGAAGGAGCGGGACATACGGTCGCTACGGGATGGACAAACGAGGTTGTGGGAATAAACGAACTTTACCAACGCAGAAAAGGTTCTAAGTATTCCATTATTTGGTTTGCAATATATTACAGATAGAGATGCCATGTTTCTGCCGCTTACCTGAAAGGAGGTACCGCTATGTCCTTTGGCAAAAAGATTACAGCTGCATTCAAGCGCGTTTACCGTTACTTTTTTAAATGTACTTCTTTGCCTTTGGAATTCAAAGAGCCGGGGTTGCATACCCCGGGGGAGATACGCGCGGTCATCGAAGCGTATGCAAAAGAAAATGGTCAGAAGCTGGAGTTTCTGCAACAGGAGATGCCGATCCGTTTTACACTGGACGGCATCCCCTATTCAGTCCGCCGTGGATGGAGCCGTGGCGGGCCGGAAGTCCGCGCCTCACGCGAGTATAGCGACTGAAGCAGTCACTACCGCCCCTTTCACTCTTCGCCAACCGGATTCTTGAAGTCTATTTTTTGGTGCAGTTTTTGCATCACAAACCTTGCGACAGGCTGTGCCACCAGTAATTCCACCCCCAAAGAAATGGCAAAGTTACGCGGCCATTTATGAAAAAACATCAGAATTGGCTCTATGGTAAGCGTTCTGCTCCCAATCCAGGTGCCGATCACCGTGAGGAATATGGACATCAAAAATACATTGCAAAGAATGTTCACGATAATATGCGCGTTGAAGCTATCCCCTTTTTGCAGGATTTTGTTTGTCATCCATTCTGCGGGACGATGTGTAAGAAGTACCAGCGCAATCACGCTGAGCCAGATAAAGGGAAGTACCTTTAATACGTCTGCCCAGACATACAGGTGGAACCCGAGCTCAAAGCAGGTAATCAATGGCGCAATGATATTCACCGATATGATTGAAATCACGGCCATGAATAATGCGAACTCCTTTTTGTTGCGCGGCAGCTTTTTGTAAAACTCCATTGTATCCTCCATGTTCATTTAGGCGCAAAAGAAAG
>JAEYSE010000072.1 GCA_023435025.1 Bacillota bacterium | reverse complement strand
CATCAAAACCCAGATGCCGTTGATATTCCAATCATATTTTTAACGGGCCTCACGCAGGCGGAAGCAGAGCTTCGTGGTCTCAAAGCGGGCGCTGCGGACTATATTACAAAGCCCTTTGACAGGGAAGTTCTTCTTGCGCGGCTAGAGATGCACTTGAAAAACGGAGAGCAGCGCAAGCGCATGCGCATTCTCCAACAAACGCTGCAAAATTCCGGGATTGATGAGGAACGCTTTGCGAACTTGTCTATAGAGCTTACGCCTACCGAGCAAAGAATCGCGCGCTTGATTATATTGGGCTACTCCAATCAGGAAATCTGTGAGGAGCTGCATTATTCTTATGCATATATCAAAAAAGTCGTCTGCGTGGTATTTGACAAGTTGGACGTGAGCAGGCGAAGCGAGCTAAGAAGGCTGTTCTTGTAAGCAACCTTTCCCAAACATTCATGCCGCTTATAGACTGTTTCAGTTTAAGGCTGTGCCGCGATTGGCCGGCCTCTTTTCTTTACCTTTCATGAGTACCGATTCCATTCAAATTTTTAATCTGTTACGTTTCGTTTATCTTCCCCCTGACTTAGAAAGGTAACTCCTAGATACTGTCTTGCATTTTGAAAGGACTCTATGATAGAAAGCGGGATAACACATGTGCAGCGTTTTCTGCACCTGTTGCCGCACAATGATTCCTAATGGAGAATAAAATCTTATCCGTGTGAAAGGGATGGTATCATTATGAAAAGGCGATTGTTTTGTATCATACTCATACTGGCGTTGTTGCTGAGCACAATCACCGGCTGTGGCGTGAAAAGCACACAAAAAGACACCTCAGCCGCCGCTTCACCTAGTCCTACCGCCGAAAGCCCAGCCAATGTTTCCGCTGCCCCTCTAGCCATGGCGTTAACGGAACTGTATCAAAGCCAGCCGTTGATGATGGAAATGCTTGTAAGCGAAAGCTGCGTGATTGCAGAGGAGAATGATATCCTTGCCGTTACAACGCCGCAGGGGCGCGCAGTGGTTGCCGTATCCTTTATTCCGGGCATACAGAACCTTGGGGCAACTGCAGAACTGATTCCCGCCATCCTGCAGGAAACATATGGCGCGCAGGTAAGCGCTGTTACAGACGGGAATCTGTTCGGCGCACGGGCAGAGCGGTGCACCTACAGCTATACGGCGAAGGATGGTACGCAAACACAGGGGCTCTTTGCCGCATCGGTGGTCAACCAATCGCTCTACATGTTGGACGCATCCTTCAAGACCGGCTGCACGGACGAAGAAGCCGCACTTATCATTAACGTGTTTTCATCGATGAACGTGCTTCAGCCCAAGGCTGTGGACACCTCATCAAAGACCGCAGAATACGAAAGCCGGTATCCGAATGTAAAGCCTGCAAACGCTGCACAAAAGACGTACATCCCCGTGAGCGATTGGTACTACCTGCCGTATTATTACTATGCATGGAACAGCGATACTGACTGGACCGTATATGACCCTTATTTCTATGAACCGGACTGGGATTATTACGATGATGGAACATGGTGGTCCTGGGGTTGGGACGATAGCAGCGACTGGGGATTTTATGATGAATATTCCGACTGGTACGAAGAAGCCTATTATGATGCCTACTACGATTACCATGCCGATTACGATCCCTGGTCCGACCCAGGCGATAACAACGACGAATGGTCCGACCCAGGCGATTATGGCGACTATTATGAGGAAGAGGACTGGTCCGGTTTAGGTGACTACATCGAGGAGGATTGGTCCGGTTTAGGTGATTACATCGAGGAGGATTGGTCCGACCCGGGCGATTACTATGAGGAGGATTGGTCCGATCCGGGCGATTATGGAGAATATTACGAATAAATAATACAAAACTGGCGCCGATGGAGATCTGCGCTAGTTTCTGAAATTATACAGCTCCCTGGAAATTTCCAGCATCCGATTTCTTCATCCCAAACTTCGCATTATGAAGCACCATCAGTGACGCCAGCTTCTAGGTGCGCCAAATGTGCACCAAATCCAAAAACAAGGCTGAAAAGCATAACAAGAAACAAAAAAGCCCCGGAAACCTAGAGTTTCCGGGGCTTTTTCTTGGCGCGCCCGACACGATTCGAACGTGCGACCTACAGAGTCGGAGTCTGTCGCTCTATCCAACTGGGCTACGGGCGCAAGTCCCAATCGATTATAACACAACGTAAAAAGGAAAGCAAAGCATCTTTCTGCCCCCAAATTGAATCGAAGCGTTATTTAGAAGCGTGTTTTCTGGAACAAATTTACACTTTCTTGGCATCTGAAAGCATGGCGCATTTTCACGCCTCATATGAATAAGGTAATACCCCCTCTGAAGAATGGATGTGAGAGCATTGAACCAATACATCGTACAGCTGGGCGATACCATCTATTCCATTGCGAGAATGCATAGTCTGACAACGCGCGAACTCCTGGCAGCCAATGCCGGAATTATGGACCGTGAGCTTCTCCCTAGCGAGACAATCCAACTGCCACCACCCCAAGATTGCCAGACAATCGAAATCAACGGCTATGCCGCCCCCAATACCGATGAAGAATTATATGGTCCGATCTTACCTTATTTGACCTATTTGGGTATCGTCGGCAACCGAATCACCCTGCCCGGGCAACTGGTTAGCATTCATAACGCAGAAATGATTCAAGACGCCTGGGAGGCCAATGTTGGGCCTGTGATGGTCGTATCCAATACATCCGAAAACGGAATATACTCCAGCGACTTGGTCCACGCCGTGCTGAGTAATCCTGCAGCCACGCAAAGGCTCATTGACGACATCGTGGAGGCCGTCCGGGAAAACAACTATTATGGCGCGAATATCGATTTTATGTTTATTTCCCCGCACATTTTGCCGGCATATATTCGTTTTCTACAAACATTAAGAGATTCGTTACATGCGCAAGGCTATCAACTGTTTGTCGTCGTGCGGATTATAGTACTTTTAAGCGAGCAAGAGAATATATCGCTGCTGCTTCCATTGCCGGAGTTTCAGAATGTGGCTGATCGGTTCCTCATCCGGACCAATGAATGGGCATGCAATGTTAATCTTGAGGTATCGCTTTTAGACCTCACACAACAGGCTATTGATTTTGCAACCCAACTTGTCCCCGCATGGAAGATTATTATCGGAATCCCCAACTGCTGTTTTCAGTCACCGCTGCCATATCAGCCGCAGATACCGCCTACACTGTTATCCATTGCAGAGGCCGAGGACCTTTCCGTTCGAGCCGGCGCAAGCTTTCAGACAGATTCCAGAAGCGGCTTATCATACTTCCTCTATACTGACAGCGAGGGTAGGGAAAATATAGTTTGGTGCCCCAACAGATGTGTCAACATGTCCATATTGGAGCTGGTAAGAATCTATGATCTGGGTGGTGTCAGTTTTCGTATGATTGAAGATTTTTCCATTATGGATTATCAGGCACTCAACGCGATGTTCAATATTCAAAAAGTCATATAAGCCATTTCGGACGCTCTTCACGAACCTCCTGCATTCTATTGCCTGCGGAGCGTATATGTTTTGTTGCTTGAATACAGGTAGGCGTTCATTGTGTTGCTGTCCGGAAAAGAAAGACGCGCAACTTTTTCCCATCCACGCTTATCGTTCCCAACGGAATATACAAGATCTTCAATAGAGATCTTATATCCGCTTTGATAGACGATATAGAAATCATCGCTGAAAAGAAAACCATCCTCATCCTTGCTAACCTTAAAGTATCTGCCGTCTCCCTTCCAGGAGCCAAAGAGGAAGTAATTTATGAACGGATCGCATAATAGGATCTTCTGCGCCGGAGCAAACCCCCATAATTTTGCCAATTTCTCACTTTTCGCCTCCACGTCCAGCATAAAATTCGATAATATGGTACAAGCTTCGAAATAGTGGTCACTTTCACCCAGCTGCGGCACAAGAGAGAAATAACACTGTGCGCTTATTAAATAAGATTCAAACAGCTCATTCGCTCCAAGCAGCTCAGCAACCGTGTACCCCTCTTGTATAAACTCTACGACTTTATCGAACTGGCCGACCGCTTCCTGATAGATCGCATTTTCAAACAAAATAATCATTTGATCTACATCCGAACATCCGCGAATGGAATAAAGCGAATCCAATGCAGCCTTAATTTTAGTTTCATATCGGTCATTTGGATTTGCGTTTATTAATTTTTGATAAATATCTTTGGCATTCTGATATTTTGCTTCCATTGCCATTTGATCCGCATCACGGTAATTGGAGTCCGCAAGCCTTTCAAATATGCGCCGCGCTTGATAGTACTCTTTTTCCTCCAGCAGATCAGACGCCCTTTGGTATTCACACTCGAGCACCATATTCTTTGCATCGGAATACTCGCCCAAGGCCTCGAACACTTTTTGGGCCGCAGCATAGTCGCCCTGCTTAAGCGTTGCAAGTGCCCGCTGGTAATCGCATTCGAGCGTCATTTTCTTGGCCTCTCGGTAATCTCCCATGGAGACAAACCGTTCTTTTGCCTCGTCATAATATCCAATTTCAAGGAAATACCCCGAATTGATGTAGTAAGCAAGCTCCTTTGCATCCTTGTACATCATAAGGGTGCCGGTAATCGAATCGCGCGCGGCCGCAAAATCCCCTTGATCAAGATAGCGCAGCGCCTGTCGGTAAAGGGTGCCATTGATCATCCAGATGGTGGCGAGAGCGCTGAACAGCAGAACGGCGCATGTAATCAGAACAGCGCTTCTGGATATTTTCCTTCTAACTTGCTTTGTCTGGGAGGAATAATCCGGCCGAACCCGGCCTGTTTCTATCGGCTCAATTTGTGTTTCTGGATATAACTGAATTTGGTCTGCCTGCAACGGTTCAATTTGTGTTATTTGATATGTCTGAACCCGTTCCGCTTGTAACGGTTCAAATTGCTTCACCTGATAAGACCGAACCTGCTGATTAGGCTGGCTGAATTCATTGATTAGCCCCAAAGCATTGATCAACGCACCAACGTCATGTACACGCTCTTCCTTTTTTAAAGCCATCGCCGCCAAAAGAGCCCCTCGGTCTAGTTCTGAAACGAGCGGGAATTCAGACAAACGAGCACTTAAGGTATCATTCTGCAAACGGGTAAGCACATTATCCGGCTCTTGGCGGGTAATTAGGAAAAACAGCACTGCCCCCAATGCGTAAATATCGCTGTATGTCCCCGGTACTTCCCCCACATATAGTTCATACGCACGGTATGGCGTCAACTGATTTGCAGAAGTGTGCTTCTGCGGCTTACCCAAATCAAAATACCCATACTCGTCTATGAAAATATTGGCCGGATATATGCTGCCATGGGCCTCCCCACGGGTATGGAGCTGAATAAGGCTTCTCAGAACAGGCAACAGTCTGAGTTTGGCTTCCTGCAAGGAATAGGGCTGCAGCCTTCGCTGCATCAACGTATCAAGCGACATACGCTTCTTCCCGAATTGCCAATCCTGGATGAGTTTCATCCCGTTTCTCCCCTATTGCACATTTTTCGATATGTATGTTTTTATCATAAGCCCAACGAACTGCGCTGGCAAGCATAGAAAAAAACCCCAATATCATGCAGCCACAAATTGCAAAAAAGAAAGCCGCTGGCCCTGCCGGGCAAGCGGCTTTCCACAGTGTATGAATCTTTTAGTTACGGAAACTTGCCCCCACAGGCAGTACAACGCGCCCATAAGTGGCGTTGACCACATTAGCCGCGCAGCCATAGAAAGAAAACAGCGCGATCAAAAGCTCCGAAACTGCGGCAAGCATATGCATAAACCCTTCAGCGATGCCCAGCGTACTGAACGTGAGTCCGATAAACAAAAGGTCGATCAACACAAATATGAATGTGAGCACCTTATTTGTTTTGAGCGAGGCGAACGTCATGATGAGCGTAAACAGGAGATATCCCGCGAACGCAACGCCCAACTGATGGCCGTCCGCATCCGCCTGCAACGCGGGGCCCAGCGCGCCCAGCTTTACAAGCCAGGTAAAGGATACGCCCAGCCAGAACAGGCCAAACGCGCCAAACGCGGTGGTACCGAAAACATTGTTGCGCTTGCTGTCTCCAACTGCTGCAAACAGTTGCGCAACCGCGCCTAAAAATATGGCCCAGGGTAACACCAGGGATAGGCCCTCTGTCCACCCGAGCTTTTGGCTGGAAGCGACCAGCGTGACCATGGCAAGGCCAAACAAGCCAAGGGCGGAAGGATCTGCCGTGGTAAGTTTCGTCTCATTGGTTTGCATTACCGGGATTACTCCTTTAATTTTGTTTGATAGGCACACAAGCATTGATGATAGCAAAAAATGTAGAAAGAATCAAGATGAACCCGATCGCTTGGCCCCATGGAATGTATGGATATAAGAAATCCCTGACCGCCTGAGTCAGGGATTTCTTTCGTTATGCTGATTTTAGAAGACTTGTCCGGCTAGAACACCCTGAAGCCCGCCACAAAGTGGCTCTTCCAGTAAGAGGAATTCTGGATCGTGCTGCCGGTGATACGGACCTTGCCTTCGCTTGAGGAAGCGTCTATCATCTTGCCGTCCCCCAGGTAGATGCCCACATGCCCCCTGAAGCTGACGATGTCGCCGCGCCGCAGATCGTTCATGCTGGAGATACGCTGGTACTTTGTGGTCTTCTGCCATGCAGAGGAAGTCATATATCCCTGCTTGACGCCCGCCTGGTTGAGGCACCAGTACACAAAGCCGGAGCAGTCGAATTTATCGGGACCTTTACCTGCACGCACATACCTTGACCCAAGCTTGGATTTCGCGATGGAAATGAACGATTCCACATTCGCGCCATTGGGGACAGAGCCGCTGCTGCCAGAGGATCCGGAAGAGCCAGAAGAACCGGAGTTGCCCGAGCTTGATCCCGAGGAACCGGAGCTGCCCGAGCCGGAAGAACCGGAGCTACCCGAGCTTGAGCTGCTGGCCTTCTTGGCGTCCGATGACATCAGGACGCTCATGGTGTGTTTACCGACCTTGCCGTCCACAGAAAGGTCGTTTCGATCCTGGAACGCGCGCACGGCGCTTTCCGTATCGGAACCAAAGTAACCGTCCACCGTCTTTAAGTACTTGAGTTCTTTCAAGCGCTGCTGGATGTTTTCAACATCCGAGCCCTTCATGCCGATCATCAGCGCGTTCGCCTGCGCGTCCGAAGACATTAAGATTTCGATTGTCTGCGGGCCAAGATAACCGTCCGCAATCAAGCCTGTACGCTCCTGGAAACGCTTCACGGCGTTTTCCGTATCGTTGCCGTACTTACCATCCGCATCGGTGGTGAGATACCCAAGCTTTTTGAGCTTGTTCTGGTAGGTGCGGAGCTTTTCGCTCACTTCGCCGCGCTCAAAATAATTTGCCTTGGCATCCTCGCTGTATAAAAACTCCCGCGTCTGCTCGCCGACCTTGCCGTCCGGGTTTAACCCGTTGCGTTCCTGGAACTTCTTTACGGCGGCTTCGGTATCGGTACCAAAGTATTCGGTGGCTTTATCCAAGTATCCGAGTTCGCGCAGACGGATCTGGAGTTCCTTGACGTCGTGATCCTCTATGCCTATGGAAATGACGTATTTCTGCGCCTGATCGGACATTAAAAGATCAAAGGTTTCCGTGCCGACACAGCCGTCTATTGTGAGTGAATGCTGGCGCTGGAACAGTTTGACGGCTCCTTTTGTAATGGGGCCGTACTTGGTTGTCGGCTCATCCCAGTCCATATATCCAAGCTCCATCAGGCGCTCCTGGATTTCGGCCACCACGGGCGCTGTCATGCCTTCCTTGATTATGGTGTTGCTCGGATGCGGCTCTGGCGTGGGAGCAGGCGTGGGCGTAGGCGTAGGTACGACACCGGATGCAGATGCAGCGCCCTGCCCGCCGGAACTGAGCGTATACGCCCCAAAATCCATGACCATGCCGGACGGCGTAGGCGAAGGCGTTACCGCAGGCAACGAAGTCTTCGCGCTTTTCGTTCCGGAACCTATAATAAGGGCTGCCGGGATGCCTATGATGGCCACTAGCAATGTCGCCAATACCGTCAAAGCGCGAGGGGAGCGTCTTTTCACCTGTACGGCAAACGCAGAAAGTATGCTGCGCATACGCGCCGACGCCGCATGCATCCGAACGCGCGTTGCGCGAGAGAGAATGCGGTTTGAAGTGATGCGTTTTGCGTTTCCGGCTGCCCCGCGTGCCGCTGCGGACGTAAGGGGAGGCCGGCGCTTCGTTTGTCGTTTCATGTAACCTTCCGAATCGTCGCGCCTTCAGGGCGCGGTACTTACGGGTATTATACCATTTCCGGTACGATTTTGCGTGAATAAATATTGAATTCACGCCAATGTCACAAGCCTATACATCATCCGGTACTGTATATATACGCTAACAGGTCTTTTTACGTGAATGTGCGCCAGACTGTCAAAAAGCGCTTACTGGCCTTTTCGTGCCCGGGATATCCGGCAAGCAGATACCCGTTTCGGCGTTCAAACGGTCCAGTGGACCGTTTGCTGGACTTTAACACTGGCCTCAACCCCGAATAAGTACCGCAAGGTACTTTTTCGACAAGCTTATTCCATATCTTCTCCGCCCGTCCGGGTATCATAGCCATCCAGAAAGCTGTGGATGCCACTTTCATCCCGGTAGCTGATGACAGTAGCCAGATTGATTTTTTCCACGCTTGCGAATATGTTCTGCTCGATTTTGGGGTTGATTTTCCGGAAGCCTTTGATCAGCTCCTTCATCTCCTGCCGCTTTCCGCCGCCGCCATTGTCCCCCAGCACGCAGTTTTCCGTAAACCGGCAGGCGCACTGGATAAACGACAACTCGTTGTACCGGCACCAGTGACGGATATCTTCCTCCTTGACAAGGTACATGGGCCGTATCAACTGCATTCCGGGGTAGTTTGTACTGTGGAGTTTGGGCATCATGGTGCGGACCTGCCCGCCGTAGAGCATGCTCATGAGTATGGTTTCGATAACGTCGTCAAAATGGTGGCCCAGCGCGATCTTGTTGCACCCCAAAGCCTCTGCTCGGCTATACAGCGCGCCGCGCCGCATCCTTGCGCAAAGGTAACAGGGGGATTTTTCTTCATCCGCCACGATATCGAATATATCCGTTTCAAACACGCGGACAGGCAGCCCAAGCAGTGCGGCGTTGTCCTCCACGCGCCGCCTATTCTCCCTGTTGTACCCTGGATCCATCACAAGGAATTCCAGTTCGAACCGCACCGGCCCGTGGCGCTGTATCTCCTGCATGCATTTTGCCATAAGCATCGAATCCTTGCCGCCGGAAATACACACGGCAATTTTGTCGTTTTCCTGTATCAGCTCATAACGGCCCACGGCAAGCGCGAAATTGCGCCAGATTTCCTTGCGGAATTTTTTGATGATGCTCCGTTCGATTTCCTGCAGCCTGTCCATTACTTCCTCCCGATTTCCAAATAGCAGGCGTCAAACGCCGCAAGAAACGCTTGTATCTTTTCATCCGTAGTCCACCGCCCCATGCTTATGCGCAGCGTGGAAAGCGCAAGCTTACGGTCCTTTGTCAGCGCAAACACAGGCCGGGAGACCGACTTTGGCGCGGTGCAGGCGGATTTACCCGAAAGCGTAAAGCCTTTCTGCTCCAGCGCCTGTATCAACCTTACGGCGTCTCGCCCCGGCACGCTGATGTTGAGTATAAAAGGCAGCGCGTCATCGGGACTGTTGATGGATACGTCTGGATATTTTCTAAAATGATCGCGCAGAATCGCGTTCCAAACGCGCGCGTTTTCTATGTTCTGTTCCAGTTCCGCGTAAGCAAGCGAAAGCGCCTCCTCCATGGAAACGATCAACGCGAGTGCGGGCGAACCGCTGCGGTAAGGTGTTGTGCTGTGGCCTCCGTGCATTTGCGGTTCCAACAGGAGATCGGGCCGCTTTATCAGCGCTCCAATCCCGTTGAGACCGTAGAACTTGTGTGGCGCGAAGCTGATCAAATCGGCCTGTGATAACAGTACGGATATCTTCCCCACCGCCTGCGTGGCGTCCACATGGAACATCGTATTCGGATGCCGCTCTTTTAAAAAGCTGCCAATCTCGTCGATGTTTTGTATGACGCCGAGCTCGCTGTCCACGTAGCAACAGGAAAACAGCACGGTATCCGGGCGAAGCAGGCTGTTAAGATGCGACAGGTCAACTTTCCCGTCCGGCAGGAGGTTCACATACTCCACTTCATATCCCATAGCCTGCAGCGCGCCGGCCGCACCATGGACGGAGGAATGCTCCAAAAACGTGGTAACAATATGCTTACCCCGCCCTCTGTAGTATTGTGCGGCACCCTTTATGGCAAGGTTGTTCGATTCAGTGGCACCCGAAGTATGGATCAGCTCCCAGCCGGTTAGGCCCAGAAGCCCCAGTATGTTTGATGTGCTTTTTATAAGCCGCTCCTCCGCCCGCTTCCCAAGCCCATGCGGGGAATTCGGGTTGGCAGGGTAGGCTCTGGCCGCCTCAGAAAAGGCAGCGAGCACTTCTTCCCGTACCGGCGTGTTGGCGGCGTAATCCAAATAGGTCATATCAAATGCGCCTTCTCCTTAAACGGCCCCGCCGCAAAAACTGCGGCGGGGCTTCTACTAATAGTATACCGTTCTCTGGCGCGATTGTACAGGCTTTCTGTTGCGGCACCCTTATTCGTACCGCAGGGCCTCGATGGGGTCAAGGCGCGCAGCTTTGTTGGCAGGATAATAGCCAAAGAACACGCCGATACCCATGGAAAATCCGACCGCAATCAGTATCGACGAAACGTCCGGCCCTACGGGGGTACCGATCAGAGAACTGCCGAAATATCCGAGGGCGCCACCCAGCACCACGCCGATCGCCCCGCCGATCATGCAGACGATGGTGCTTTCCACCACAAACTGAATACGAATGTTCCCGTTTGTAGCTCCCAGCGCCTTGCGCGTGCCGATCTCCCTCGTACGCTCGGTGACCGAAACCAGCATGATGTTCATCACGCCGATGCCGCCCACCAGCAGAGAAATACCCGCTATAACGGAGAGCGCGATGCTGATCGTACCCATTACGCTGTCCACCTGATCGAGTATGTTCTCCATGCTCATGGCTGTTGCACGGAACTTCTCATTCTTCTCATAGTAGCGGTTGAAAAAATTCTCCAACTGGGAAACAAACGCGGCAGTATCCTGGGTGTTGCGCGTGGTTACAGTGATAAAATCGTACCCTTCCGCCGAATTGTTCATGCGCTTGACGGTGGTGACGGGCAAGAGTAAATCCGTTGTCATATCCTTTTCACTGGCGGTGGAAAATGACATACCCGTCGCTACATATTTATAAACACCTACTATGTTAAAGGTATACGCTTCGTCCCCAATGGTTACTTTAAGTTCCTGTCCAAGTGCCGATTGAGGGTTGCCCTTAAACATGTTATTTACAAGTTTATCGGACACCACCGCGGAATTTCTTAGCCCGTCCATGTCTCGTTCGCTAATGGCCCGGCCAGACAAAAGATCTATGTTGTTCCCTTCTATATAGAAGGCATTTACGCCCGATACGCTGACGTTTGCATAGAGCCGGCCTTCCTGGGCGCGGCCACGGCCTGCGGATTCTGCAATGCTGACGCCTGCGACCTCGTTCGGATAGCGATGCAGCAGGTTCTCAACCATTTCATCGGTGAGGCGGCTGTCATCATCCGGGTTGGCGGGTTGTGCAAACATGCCGCCAAACTGGTTGCCCTCCTCTTTGCTTTGCAAGTAGACATAGATATTTGTTGCGCCAAGAGATCCCATGGAGTTGGTGATCGTGCCGCTCAAGGAGTTTCCCACTGTCAGTATGGCGATAACGGATGCAATGCCTATGATGATGCCCAGCATGGTCAAAAGCGCGCGCATCTTGTTTGCTTTTAAACCTTCCAGCGCAAGGCGGATGTTCTCCCACAAATTCATACCTTGCCCTCCGCCGCGCCCTCATAGTACAACATGCCGTCCGTCATGGTCAGCATGCGCCCCGTCTCCCTTGCAAGGGAGGGGTTATGTGTGATAAGCACCACAGTCTTGCCATGCTCCTTATTGAGCGTATGGAACAGGTCCATCACCAGCCGGCCAGTCTTTGAATCGAGAGCGCCCGTCGGCTCATCGGCGAGGAGTATCGCCGGATCGTTCGCCATGGCGCGCGCAATGGCGACGCGTTGCTTCTGCCCGCCGGAAAGCTCATTGGGCTGGTGGTTCATGCGGTCATCCATTTCCACCATGGCCAGAAGTTCTTTTGCTTTCTGTGTACGCTCCCGCGCGGGAACCCCTGCGTAGAGCATGGGAAGCTCCACATTTTTGAGCGCGTTGGTCCTTGGAATAAGGTTGAAGTTTTGGAACACAAAACCGACCTTTTTATTGCGAATGGCGGAAAGTTCCGCGTCCTTTGCGTCCTCAATCACGGTGCCGTCCAGCTCATAGCTGCCTTCCGTCGCCCTGTCTAAAGCCCCGATCAGGTTCATCAGCGTGGATTTGCCTGAGCCGGACGCGCCCACAATGGAAACGAACTCCCCGCGGCCCACCGTCAGATCGATGCCGTGTAATATCTCCAGTTCGTTCGGCTGTCCAATATAGAACCGCTTGATGATATTCCGCATGCGGATGATCGTATCTTGCATGCTCCCTCCGTC
Source organism: Bacillota bacterium (assembly GCA_023435025.1). Classification (GTDB taxonomy): domain Bacteria; phylum Bacillota; class Clostridia; order Christensenellales; family CAG-138; genus JAEYLA01. The sequence goes on along the minus strand of JAEYSE010000072.1, from coordinate 5,259 downwards.
AACCGGCCGCCGCCATATTAAACCCCGGAATGGCGCTGAAATCCACCATAGCCAGCTCCTGATCGAGCTTGGTCAGGTACTTATCCGGGGTGGTCACAACCATAACGCCGGGAGCGATTTCGTCGCCGGTAATGATTACGTCGATGTCGTTTTCCTGCCCCTGTGTCACTTTTACTTCCCTAAGCTTATATCTGCTGTCTTGCTGTTGTTCGGCAAGCAGCACGCAGCTTTCGCCGTTTTCGTTTTCGTAAATCGCGTCATAGGGTACAAGAAGCACGCCCTGTTGCTGCGCAATGATGTAATTGAGCCGTACGCTCATGCCGATACGCAAGCCCGTATCCTTTGAAAGCACCGCAACCTCCGTGGCAAACAGCACGTCACCGGTGGTATCCGTTTCTCCCCTTGCGTTTTTGTTGGAGGTAGGCGCGATGCTTAAAACGCGACCGTCAAACACCGTGTCTCCCGTAGCGTCGGATTTGATGGAAACAGGCATGCTGGGCTTGACGGTCCCCACATCGTAACCCTTGACGGAGGTTTCCACTACAAGGTTGGCGGTATCCTCAATTACAAATAACAGCCCCGCGCCCGAAGCCCCGACGTTCGCGTACACGGCGGTTACTGTCCCTGCGGCGGGCGCCTTGATTTTGGTCTCCTCCAGATCCTCCTGCAACTGCGCCAGAGTCAGCGCTGCGCTGTCCGTATTGGCGTTGATTTGCGCGTTACTCAGGCTGTTTTTGCTACTTTGCAGCTGCGTATTTGCGTTGTAGTGCGCGGCTTCCAGCTGCTGCTGCGCAGTGATGTAGGCGTTGTAGGTGGACTCTATCGCATAGCGATACTCATCCAGAGTATTGTCCGACGTATCGTACTGTTCACGAACCATCTCAAGATTTGCTTTTGCCTTTTCCCACTCGCCTTTAGCGGCATCTCTTTTTGCTATATCTTCAGGTAAACCTGAGGTTGAAGCAATCTCCTCAGCTTTATCATACGCTTCTTTCGCATCCCGAACCGCATCTTCCGCTTCGTCCAACGCGTCGTCAACGCTCTCAGCGTAATTGTCGTAGGTACGAATCGCCTTCTGCCAGTTGTCATAGGCGACCTGCACAGCATTTTCCGCGCTGATGATGGAGGCGTTGAGGCCTTCATCCAGTGCTTTCTTGGCGGAATTGTAGGCATCCCGCGCAGATTTCACCTGTTGCGCCGCGGCATCGGCGGAAAGGCCGGTGGAGAGTTCCTTCGCCTCTATCTGGTCTTCCAACGCGCTGCTGTCGAGTTCGGCTAACAGATCGCCTTCCTTTACCACATCACCGACTTCCACATGCACAACCTGCACGGGATATGACTGCGTGGAATAGACATATTCGCTCGTAGCGCTCTCCACCGTTCCGGTGGCGCTGATGGAATTTTCGAAATCCTGGTAGGAAAGCACAAGGGTATCCGACTGCGCGAGTATGTTTTGGGCTTGCTTCCCCATCTGAGAGCAAGCGTAGAACAACCCGGCGATGATAAGCACTATAACGCCGAGTATGATCCAGCGCCTGACGCGCTTTTTATTGCCTGTTCCCGCACCGCGCGGCTTTATTCCTTTGCGGCGCGGCGCGCCGCTTTCTTCCGGTTCAAGGCTCTGCTGTTTGGTCATTTCCATAGTCGATTCCCCTATATTATAAATCAATATTGCAACGGCTTATGGCCGCAATGGACAGATTATATATCGTAATCTTGAACAGAATATGAACGTGCTGTTCCTTTTTATTAAGCGGTAAATACGCTCTTGTTTACTATATCCTTTTCTGCGAAATAGTCAATTGAAAAGCTTATATGATCCACCTTTTTATTGGCGCCGAGCAGATCGACGATATGCTTATCATGCAAATAGCAAAAGCCCGGCATTGCGCCGGGCTTTTATGATACCATTTTTATTATACCGTAATGACCTTGCTTGCCGCCTGCATGCGGGAGAGTATCTCGTACATGTTGCTGACTTTACCAACAGCAAGCTGATCCGAAATGTTGTAAAAATTCAGGCAAGCGCCGCATACCAGCACTTCTACGCCTTTGCCTATAAGGGCGTTCAGGCTATCGATTACCTGCTGCTCTCCGCCTGCAGGTAGTTTTACACCGCCGTTCATGAACAGAACGCTTGCGGGTAAATCCGCGCTTTCGCTCAACGTATAAAGGAACATCTTCATCAGATTGTAACCAAGGGTCGGATCGCCTTCGCCAACATGGTCCTTGCCGATGAACACCGCATATCCGGTATCGGGGGCACAGTGGATATCATTTGGCATCACGCTCTCCCCTGCCTTACCTTTTCCTACTATGCGCACCTCAAAGCCGCCCTCAGCCTCGCGAGATTCGATTTGCCTTTGACTGGCCTGCGCCAGCCGCGTGAGGTTCTGCACGGCGATGGCGTTATCTACCAATACCGTAAGCTCCGTTTCTCCTGCGTCCAGCTCTTTTTTTGCCAGGATTACCGGCTTGGGACAAAGCAGCCCGCGTGCGTCGATTTGTTTTGCCATAGTTCCGCTTCCTTTCGCGCGTTTTCCCCTGCGTGATTAGGCCGCAACAGATTGCTGCCTAACCGCCTTCAAAACAGCCATCACGTACCATACCAGAGTATAAACGGCCAGCACCACCGCAACTGCCGTCAGCACCGTTGCTATAACTCCAAGCGCTGGAACGGGTGTACCCGCCTTCGCGTAAAATCCCGCGAGCTGCTTGCACGCAATACCGCTGATGATAAACGGGAACGTGAAGGCCGAATAGCCTGGGTAAAACTTCAATTTCAGAAGTTTGGGCAGTGCAACAAGCACCATCAAATATAATATACCCGCCAATACCGCAAGAACAATGAGCAACGCCGGGGATTTTTCCGCAGCGGAATTCAGATACCCCGCAAGGCACAGGCTGGCAGGTGCCGCGAATATGCAAAACAGCGGACGTACGGGCTCCGGAAGTTCTTTCAATTTCAGATAGCGGTAAGAAACCAGCCCTAAAAGAAGAATCAAAGAAACGAAGCCGAAGTAAAAGAGGACCATTCCAAACGGCTGCATGGAATAAGCGGGTGCGGTTACGCTCCCGGCCACGATACCCACATATACAATAAAGTAGCTCGCAAATACCTTCTGCAGTTGCAGCTTGAAAAGAAACTTCATGGTAAACCATATGATCAGCGCCATGTGTAGCGCAATGGCAAGCCACCACATCCAAACGGCGGCAGCCCCCAGAATGGGTTTTGCGTAGACGCTTAGTAGCATCATGCCCATGGGGAACGTTGCAAAAACGCTCGCCATCACGGGGTTTTTCATATCCTCCTTAAAAGACGCATGCAAAATAAGAAACTTCAGCGCGAGCAGCAAGAACAGCACGAATGATATCGCGCCACAGAGGGCGCGTATCCATTCCCCGTAGCTCTGCAAGAGATTTCCTAGCGCTGCAAAGCCCAGCATGACGCCTGAAAGCGGGAGCGGTATTGCATGAAGCAGTTTTTTCATATGGTTCTCCTTATGCCGCGCCGTCAAGATTTGTTAGGGAAAGCTCGCGCATGATAATCTGAGCCACCTTGCGCGCAACCATACCGGTAAAATGAATACACTGCTCCTTATGTTCGCCCTTGCTCATATCGAATTCCTTGGTGAGAACGCGGCAGCATAGCGCATTCTTTCCGGTCGCCTCCTTAAAATAATCGTGCAGTTCCTTGGCGACGGCAAGGTTTTTCTCTACCTTCGGGTCGCCCTGCACGGTGCGGCCAAAGAACAGCCCCAGCGCCATGACCCCGCCGGATACCGCACCGCACAGGCATTTGCTTCGGCCAATCCCTACCGGAAACCCGGACGCCATGGCAATGACTTCTTCGGGAACATCCAGCTCGAAATTGGAACGTATGGAGCTCATCAGCGCCTCTGAGCAGAAAAAACCGCCGCGGAACAGGTCCTCGGCATCTTTGCCGATTTTTTGTACACTGACTTCCTGTTTGATGTGCATGAAACCCCTCCTTGTATTAACGCAATCGTTATATTTTCATAAGTATAACGTTTATATCATCTGCTGGCAATAAAGAAGCCGCAGAATATATCATTCCGGGTTGATAGGCGGCTATGCCGCATAAATGCAGCTGATTGCGCAGAACATATCGAAAAAACACGGAGGTATCTCATGCAGGACAAACCATCCACTTATCAAAACCAATCCCCCCAGGCGCCATCCGGTTTTCCGCCGCAGCACCAGAACAAGCAGCCCGGCGACCAGAACGCAATGACCCCGGAGCCTGTAGCCGATAACCCGACATATGACGGCTCCAACAAGCTGACGGATAAAGTCGCCGTGATTACCGGCGGAGATAGCGGTATCGGCCAGGCGGCGGCAGTCGCGTTCGCAAAAGAGGGTGCGGATATCGTAATTGTACATCTGAGCAACGATACGGACGCTGAAGAAACCAAAAAGCAGGTGGAACAGACGGGAAGGCGCTGCCTTGTAATCGCCGGCGACCTCAAACAGGAGCAGACGGCGATAGACGCAATTGCAAAAACCATGCAGACGTTTTCGCGCATCGACATATTAGTCAATAACGCCGCCGTGCAGTACCCGCAGCAGCGGCTGGAGGATATTACGGCGGAACAATTGCAGACGACGTTTGCGACCAATATTTTCAGCTACTTCTATATGGCGAAGGCCGCGCTGCCCCACATGAAAAAGGGTGCATGTATCATCAACACCACATCCGTCACGGCATATGGCGGGCACGATACGCTTTTAGATTATTCTTCCACCAAAGGCGCGATCGTGACGTTCACGCGCTCGCTTGCGTTATCTTTAGCCAAGCGCGGCATCCGGGTGAACGCAGTGGCCCCCGGCCCTGTGTGGACGCCGCTGATCCCCGCAAGCTTTGACGAACAGAATGTGGCGAATTTCGGGCAGGATACCCCTCTCGGGCGTGCGGCACAGCCGTTTGAGCTTGGGCCGACATACGTATATCTTGCGACGGACGACTCCGCCTATGTGACCGGGCAGACGCTGCATGTAAACGGCGGGAAATTCGTTTGCTCTTGATACATCCGCTTCTATGACTTGTTTCGAGGGTGTCACGCACGAAAAAGCGTGACATCTTCATATTTTTATTGATTAATCGTGAAAATTTGCTCGGCTTCCTCTGATGGGAGGGCTTAAATAGCCAAACGCAACAACCTTATAAGAAAAAACCCGTCGGCGCTTTCAAGCGCCGATCCCTTAAAAACCCCCAGGTATGCCTTCACAAGTACATAC
>JAEYSE010000030.1 GCA_023435025.1 Bacillota bacterium | reverse complement strand
CGGGTTGCGGTACCTTTTGCGTCCGATCGTTTTAGCGCCGTACTCGATCGCCTCGTGGGGGCACCATTGGAGGCAGGCAAGACACCGCTCACAATGATGCCGCCAGACGGGCTTCCGATCTTCCATTTTGATATTGCTTACGGGGCATACTTTGGCGCATAATCCACATCCGGTACATGTTTGGGTCGCTTTGAACGTTTCGTCCCATTCTGCGATGTTTCGATATAAATAGCTTTGATTAGCTATTTTACTGAACAGCTTGGCGGTTCGCTTCACCGGCTTTACATCGCCGTCGGCGATCGCTTTGGCGGCTTCGTCCGCCTTGGCCATGGCGGCTTTTATCAGCTTCTGTATGGTATCGGGCGCGAAAGCCGGATACTTCACGATATAGTTACCCGGCATGTTTGCTCCGTCCGCATAGGAGAGAAAAAGGTCTTTTTCGTTTAAGATGTCCTCAAGCATGCCCAGCGCATCGCCTCCGTTTCCACCGAAGCTCATAAAGGCAAAACAAGTGGTTCCTTCCACGATATTTAAGGGTTCAATAAAGCGCTTCACGAGCCTGGGTAGCCCCACATAGAAAACAGGGAATACGAAACCAATGATAGCACCGGAACCGCCCACCGGCTCATTCGGCGGATCTGAGGCCATGGAGATCAATTCGCAATCAGGAAGCCCATTCGCGATCTGCTGGGCGAGCATAAGCGAATTGCCGGTGGCGGAAAAGTAATAAATCGTGGAACCCATATGACGCCTCCCTTCAAATTGATCTATAAAAACTCTTTCTGAGTTCATTCAGGTAGCCGTCCAACTCCGCCGTGATTTTTTTATAATTGAGTTCAAAGAGTCTGGCAGTTTGAATATCGTTGAGGATTTCGCTTGTAAAACCAACGTTCGCCCAGTAAATAAGCTTCTTACATGTTTCAATGTCCAGCCCTTCCCGGAACTTGGTTTCATCGATATTGCCGAACATGTCCTCATAGCAGAGCGGTTGCTGTACGTTTTCTTTTAAAGGCCCCCGTACTTCTTCGGATTTTTCATCCTTGATGATTTGAGTAAATTCGAGTATCCACGGGTACTTTTGCAGCAATTCAATTTGGAGCATATAGGACTGCCGCAGCCTTTTGAGGAGGTCCCGCTCGTTGAAGTCCAGCAAATCATAGTACCCTTCTTGTACGATTTTGCCGCAGTATTCGCAAAGGAACAGAAAAAGCTCCTTCTTGCTGTTTACATAATGGAACATGAGGGCTTTCTTCATCCCGGCCTCTTTTGCAATGACATTTGTGGAGGCTTCGTCATACCCCTTTACGGCAAATTCCTTTAGCGCGGCATTCACAAGCGAGTCCCGTCTTTTCGGCTCCAGGCCTAGCAATTTAGAAGAGATAACAATCACCTCCGAAAGTTCGTTTACCTAACAGGTCAATAACAGTATATGGTCATTTACCTAAAAGGTCAACGACAAATTTGCATGAATAAAAGATGACCGTCCGTACGGACGGTCATCTTTCTGTTATTCGCAGCAGCACTATTTAGCTGCTTTTCTTCTGTACGCCCGCATCGCGAACAGATACGCAACAATAAGGATACCCAGGCACCAAGCAAGAGCGACCCATATATCATCGCCCACTGGCTGACCCGATAACAGTGCGCGAATTGCATCCACAATGGACGTGACCGGCTGGTTTTCCGCAAAAGCTCGAACGGCAGGCGGCATTGATCCGGTGGGCACAAACGCTGAACTGATAAAGGGCAGGAAGATCAGCGGGTAGGAGAATGCGATTGCCCCGTCCGCAGTTTTTGCGGTCAGCCCGGGAATCACCGCAAGCCAAGTTAAAGCCAGCGTAAACAGCGCGAGTATTCCGGCCACGGCGAGCCAAGATAGTAGCCCTGCCGACGAGCGAAAGCCCATAATGAGCGCCACGAGAATGATGACGGCAACCGAAATCGCGTTGGATACGAGCGAGGTTAAAACATGCCCCCACAGCATGGCAGAACGCGCAATCGGCATGGAGTGGAACCGCTCCAATATACCCCGCTGCACATCCATAAACAGACGGAATGCCGTATAGGCGATGCCGCTTGCAATCGCCATCAGCAGGATGCCTGGGAGCAGGTAGTTCACATAGTTATCCGTGCCGATCTCTATAGCGCCGCCGAGTACGTAGACGAACAGCAACATCATCGCGATAGGTGTGAGGCACACTTTGATGATGGTGTCCATGCTGCGGAAAATATGGCGCATGGAACGCCCAAGCATAACGCCCATATCGTTAAAAAAGTGAGTCCTGATCGCTTCCATTTACATGGCCTCCTTTTTCTCACCCCGCGCGGCAGGCCGCGTGGGGGCCCCGGTGGCGATGATGGCTAAGAATATCTCCTCCAAGGTCGGCTGCTTTTCCACATACTCTACATGTGCGGGCGGGAACAGCTTTTTCAAGTCTGCGAGCGTACCATTGGCGATGATCCTGCCTTCATGCAGAATAGCGATCCGATCTGCAAGCTGCTCGGCTTCCTCCAAATACTGCGTGGTCAGAAATACCGTCGTGCCATTTAAGCTAAGCTCTTTGACAGTCTTCCAAACCTCGATGCGGCCTTCCGGGTCAAGCCCGGTGGTCGGTTCGTCAAGGAAAATGACCTGAGGTTTTCCCACCAGGCTCATGGCGATGTCGAGCCTGCGGCGCATACCGCCCGAATAGGTGGAAACCCTGCGGTCGGCCGCGTCAGTTAGGCTGAAGCGGTTCAGTAAATCATCCGCGACCTGACGGGGATTATCGAGGTGCCGCAGCTTGGCGATCATAATAAGATTTTCACGCCCGGTCAAAATCTCATCCACAGCGGCAAACTGCCCGGTCAGGCTGATCGACTGCCGCACATTAACAGGCTTTGCCACAACGTCAAAGCCATTTACTACTGCGGTACCTCCGTTCTGTTTGAGCAGAGTGGTGAGGATCCTGACAATCGTGGTCTTGCCCGCGCCATTGGAACCGAGTAGGGCAAAAATACTGCCTTTTTCCACCTCGAAATCCACGCTCTTTAAAACATGAAGTTTCTTGTAGGACTTTTGCAGCCCTTTGGCCTGGATTGCTGCTTCTGTCATTTCGAGTCCTTTTCCTTTCCGAATTTTCTCTGTATGTCCCGGTTGAGCGTCTCGCGCCAGTTTTCCGTATATGTGCTGGCGCTACGCAGAAGCTCGTCGCAGAACGCGGCCACGTCCTCGCCGGTAATCTCCAAAACATGCTTGCCATCCGCCGCACCGGCCTCGAACAGTTCTATCAGGCCATAATGGATCTTCAACATGTCATAGCCGGATCCCGCCGCGAACATCCACATGTGTCCCTGTATTTTCTTAAATACGTATCGATAGTCTTTGGGCAGAGCCTCCACCCTTGCCATCTGCTGTTTGTACTCGCGCTTGCTTTGAATCATTTTTTTGATATTGAAATAATTATCGAAAAACTCAGACATCTGATTGCTCCTCCTTCAACTGGTTGATTTTCGACGCAACAAATTCCCATTTCTCCCAGAACTTACGCAGCTCCTCGCGCCCAGCGTCGTTGAGCGTAAAATAGTTTCGCGGCGGACCCTTATCGGAGGACTTTTTGACGATCTCTACCAGCTTGTTTTTTTCAAGCCGGAGCAGTATGGTGTACACCGTTCCCTCTACAACATCCGTGAAGCCGAGGGCGTTCAGCCGCCGCGTGATTTCATAGCCGTAGGTCTGTCCCCGGCTGATAATTTCCAGTACGCAACCTTCCAACACGCCTTTGAGCATTTCCGTTAGGTTTTCCAGCACAATCACTCCTTGCTATTCTGTATGACCGATATTCTGTATTACTTACTACTGCTATATAGTAACACATAGTAGTGCGGCTGTCAATAGCTGTTGCTCTGATGAATTTCAGCTAAAAACGAGGGTGCTAACCGGCAAGCAGGGCAACTGTGGCCACAGTTGCATATTTTTGTAGGATGAATTTTGCTTATTGGGCCCAGCCCCAAGGCACCTGAAAACAATGGAGTAGGCGCCCTGTTAAGGGCGCCTACTCCATTGGCGGGAGCCGAATGCCACTCCGTTGCGGTTTCTAAAACCGAAATCCCTGGCCACAAAAACCTTCACCGGAGTGTTTTTCTCGCAACTTATCTATCGTGCACATTCAATAAAAAGTAATATACACAGTTTTATGGTCACATTATTAATAATTCACAATACATCCACAAATTCCATAATATATGGTACCACATATGCAAGGAGAGATATGCTATGCCGCTTACCCCGTTTATAGATGCTTTGCCCATTCCAAGGGTATTACAGCAATCTGGCGGATGCAGATGCTGTACAAAATATACTGTTACAATGAAAGAGATTTTTCACAAATTTCATAGCGAACTCCCGCCGACAAAAGCATGGGGATATGAAGGGCAAATTCCCGGGCCAACAATTGAAGTCGAACAGGGAGAAAGCGTTTGTGTAAAATGGGTAAATGATCTCCCCGATCAACACATTCTTCCGGTTGATAAATCGCTTCACGGGTGCCATGAAGGAATGCCCGAGGTGCGTACCGTTGTTCATTTACATGGTGCAGAAGTCAAACCAGATAGTGACGGTTATCCCGAAGCATGGTTTACCCGGGATTTTGATATGGTCGGCCCTAGCTTTACCCAAGAAGATTATTATTACCCCAACAAACAGCGGCCCACAGCGCTGTGGTATCATGACCATGCGCTAGGTATTACCCGTTTGAATGTCTATGCCGGACTTGCAGGAATGTATATGATCCGCAGTCAGGAGGAACGTTTGCTGAACCTCCCATCTGGAATATATGAAATTCCGCTGCTCATTCAGGACAAGACGTTTAAACAAGATGGTTCGCTGTTTTATCCTGAGAGCGTAGCCAATCCGCCCCCGACCTACCCCAATCCATCCATTACGCCTGGCGTCGCAGGAGACAGTATTGTTGTAAACGGCAAGGTCTGGCCGTATTTGGAGGTGGAGAAACGCAAATACCGGTTCCGCATTCTTAATGGTTCCAATGAACGTTTTTACCGCATGAGCTTAAGTTCCGGGCAACCGTTTATACAAATCGGTTCAGACGGAGGTTTGTTGGAGCATCCTGTAACGGTAAATGAAATCACAATTGCCCCTTCCGAACGTGTCGATGTGGTCATTGATTTCTCAAATCAATCTGTTGGAACAAATATAATAATAAACAATACTGCAAGAACTCCGTTTAACTTTGGCGCACCACCGAATCCTCAAACTGACGGGAGGATCATGCAGTTTCGTGTTATTGAACGAACAGGAGCAGATTCAAGTGTTGTTCCTGAGAATTTAAGCATTATTAAAAGATATAAAGAACGCGAAGCGAAGCTGGTCCGTGACGTTACCATTGATGTAAAGGCTGACCGTTTCAATCGGCTTTTGTTTCTGCTGAATAGCCGTGAATTTATGAACCGTATCACCGAAGATCCGATTATCGGGCAAATGGAAATGTGGAGAATAATAAACGCCGGGCTGGGTGTACACCCTATCCATATACACCAAATTCAATTCCAAATGCTTGATCGAATTCCCTTCGATGTAAATTTGTATAATCTGAATGGCAGTATCCAGCTTACCGGTGATCCGGAGCCTCCTGCGGAAAGCAATCAGGGCTGGAAAGATACCATTCAGGCCGACCCTGGCTATGTAACGCGGCTTATGATGCGCTTTGGCCCTTACGAAGGACGGTATGTTTATCATTGTCATATTTTAGAGCATGAAGATCATGACATGATGCGGCCTTTTGAGGTAACCAATTGGGATTGTGAATAGTATTGAAATCCGAGGCTGTCCATAACGCAGGTGTTTTTTGTGCAATGACAAGGAAGTAGGAGCCAGAGTAGAACCCGACAAAGCAGGCACCCGGTAAGGGCGCCTACTTTTTGATTTGGGAAAAAGTTGCAGTTGGGTTTCTGGAGCGATGCTGATGCGCGAATGATATTCACTGTAGGGGCGCCGATTATTGAAAGCTAGACGAGAGATCAGATTAAAACTCTTTACTACCTATAATTCTGCTATGACCCGGCAGGGCAGCCCCGTTCGCTCTGCATAACTCATAGGGTAAGTATGAGCTGTGAAGCCTCCGTCTCCCTGCGCAAGCACGTGTTGCAGGTTGCAAAGATTTTCAATAATGAATACGCCTCGGTCTGCGCAATATTGGTCTTTAGGTGTATGCTCTCCCTCTCTGCGCACTCCCGCGAAATCTATGCCGATGATAGACACGCCCTTGTTAAGAAGGCAATCGATCAGTTCATCAGATAACTGAGGATGTTCGCCAAAATACAAGGCGTTGCCGTATCCCACCCTTTCAATAAATCCCGTATAGAACGCCACAAACATGTTGGCATACACTCTATCCAAATCAATAGTATCCGATGTGATTTCACCATCCACAATTCGGCTCACATCGAATACAATTCCGTTCCGCTTTGTAAACTCCAGCGGGAATTCCTTATTCATGACGTCAAAATGTGTTCCAAGATGGCCGCTCAGACTTCTCTCATAACCCGCTTCCGCGATCATTTTAGGTGTGATTTTTAAAGTAATGTCGATCAACATGCTCTTTTCCTCCAATATGTAAAAAATGTGAACGTTTGTATTTACCATAGCAAAGAAAGAAGCAATTGGCAAATACGACATCTAAAACGGTCTGGGAAAAAGAGGCGCAACTTCAGACATCGGCATGCCGAGCTTGGGTCGGGAACGCAGGTAGTGCCCGATGACGTCTGCTGAAGAGGGCAGTACGTATAGCTATTCAGGCTATTACAATACCATTTTAATAGCGGTGGGGGAAAATTTTCAGCAAGTGATATTTCCCATGTACACCGGTACAATTCTCCAAACGCATAATTATCACTTGACATGTAGGAGTATGAACGCTAGAATTTAGAAAAGTCTTGAGCCATGTTAGAATATGCGCTTTTTTTAACTAGGGCCTGCGCTCGGATTGCTTTGTATAAATATGAGCTGCGGCGGTTCCGCCGGTGCGGAAATTTTTTGGACAACTTTATTGCAATATGCAAGGAGAATATAATATGAAAAAGTTGCTTTGTACGGTACTCGCTCTCGTCTTCGTGCTCAGCCTGGTCGCTGGCTGCAGCAACTCAAATGGCGCCGGCGCTACGCCCGCTCCCGCCCAAACCTCCGGCAACGCTGCTCCCGCTGAGCCCTCCGATAATGGACAGGCTCCCGCTGGCACCGTAGCCTACAAAATCGGTGGTACCGGCCCCCTGACTGGCGGCGCTGCCATCTATGGCAACGCGGCTAAGAACGGCGCGCAGATCGCGGTTGATGAAATCAACGCCTTGGGCGGCATCCAGTTCGAACTCAAGTATGAAGATGACGAACATGACGCCGAAAAGGCAGTCAATGCCTACAATGCACTCAAGGACTGGGGAATGCAGATTTCCCTTGGTTCCGTTACCAGCACGCCCTGCGTGGCTACGGGCGCCGAAACATTTGCCGACAGGATATTTGCCCTCACCCCCTCCGCTTCCGCGACCGCGGTCATCGAGGGCAAGGACAATATGTACCAGATGTGCTTTACCGACCCCAACCAGGGCTCCGCTTCCGCCCAGTACATCTTTGACAAACAGCTTGGTACGAAGATCGCCGTCATTTATAAGAACGACGACGTTTACTCTAAGGGCATCTACAGCACGTTTGAAAGCAAAGCCAAGGAGCTTGGCCTGACGATCGTTTCCACCACCACGTTTACCGAGGATAGCCAGACGGACTTCTCCGTCCAGCTGACCGACGCGAAGAACAACGGCGCGGATCTTGTGTTCCTGCCCATCTACTATACGCCCGCTTCCTTGATATTCCAGCAGGCGAAGGCCATGGACTATGCGCCCAAATACTTTGGCGTGGACGGCATGGACGGCATCCTCACGCTCGAATCCTTTGACGTTTCCCTGGCGGAAGGCGTCATGCTGCTCACCCCGTTCAATGCGGACTCCACGGATGAACGCACCGCGAGCTTTGTGAGCAAGTACAAGGAAGCCCACGGCGAAACCCCCAACCAGTTCGCCGCCGATGGATACGACTGCGTGTATGCTTACAAGGCCGCGCTGGAAGCCGCCGGCTGCACCCCTGATATGAGCGCTGCCGATATCTGCGAAAAATTGGTTGCGGTGTTCCCCACCATTACCTTTGACGGCCTGACCGGCGACGGCATGACCTGGGCGGCTACGGGCGAAGTTTCCAAGAGCCCCAAGGGCATGGTTATTCAGAGCGGCGCTTACATCGGCATGGACTAAGCCGCTTGCCCTTTCACTGTTTTAAAAAAGAGAGGGCTGTCGAGCAAACTCGGCAGTCCTCTTCATTCCATTTTACGGGTTACAATAGACGTAACACTTCATGCGCTCCGTTCTTAGGAATGTGTGAAGGGAAATGAGGGGATACCGGTGATAACATTTCTCTCCTATCTGATCAGCGGCATAAGCCTGGGAAGCGTTTATGCAATCATCGCATTGGGCTATACGATGGTCTATGGCATTGCAAAAATGCTCAACTTCGCCCACGGCGATGTTATCATGATCGGCGCTTATATCTGCTTCTTCGCGACCTCCCGCTGGGGCTTGCCCCCCATCATCGGGGTGCTGCTGGCGATGGTGGTATGCACGGCGCTGGGCGTCGTAATAGAGCGTACGGCATATAAGCCATTAAGGTCAGCCCCGTCGCTTGCGGTGCTGATTACCGCCATTGGCATGAGTTACTTTCTGCAGAACTCCGCGCAATTGCTGTGGACTTCCAACCCCAAGGTGTTTACCCCTGTGGTCTCCGACGCGTCTCTCAAGCTATTTAGCGGCCAGCTTTCCATATCGCTCATTGCCATTGTTACGGTGGCCGCCTGTGTCGTGATCATGGCGGTGCTCACATGGTTTACAAAGAAGACAAAAATGGGCAAGGCGATGCGTGCCTGCTCTGAAGATAAGGGTGCCGCGCAGCTGATGGGGATCAATGTGAACTTGACCATCTCCGTCACCTTCGCCATCGGCTCGGCTCTTGCGGCGATCGCGGGCGTGCTGCTCTGCTCCGCTTACCCGACGCTGATGCCCACTACCGGCGCAATGCCGGGTATTAAAGCGTTTACCGCCGCCGTATTCGGCGGCATCGGCTCCATCCCCGGCGCCATGCTCGGCGGCATACTGCTGGGTATCATTGAGATATTCGGCAAAGGCTATGTTTCCACACAGCTTTCCGATGCCATCGTGTTCGCCGTCCTCATCATCATCCTGCTGGTCAAGCCCGCCGGGCTCTTAGGCAAGCAGGTCAGCGAGAAAGTTTGAGGTGGCGGTATGAAAAAAATCAGCAAAGCTGCACGTACCAATATTGTGACATATGGCTTCGTCATTGCCGCGTTTCTCACGCTTCAGATACTCATCAGCAGTGGCAACATCACATCCTCGCTTCAGGGGCAGCTCGTCCCCATCTGCGCGTATGTGGTAATGGCGGTCTCCTTAAACCTGACGGTTGGGGTGCTCGGTGAACTTTCTCTCGGGCATGCGGGGTTCATGAGCATCGGCGCTTTTGTGGGCGCTGTAGCTAGCATCAGCTTGCAGAGCGCCATTCCTTTGGCGCCCCTGCGCCTGGGCATCTCCATGGTTATTGCCGCCATCTGCGCGGGTGCTGCGGGCGTACTCATTGGCATTCCCGTATTGCGCTTACGAGGCGACTATCTGGCGATCGTAACGCTCGCATTCGGCGAAATCATTAAGAACATCATCAACTGCCTCTATGTAGGCGTGGACAGCCGTGGGCTGCACATCAGTTTTCTCACGAGCGCCGATGCGCTCAACCTGCAGGAAGGCGGACGTGTGATCATCGACGGGCCCATGGGTATTTCCGGTATCACGAAGATCTCTACCTTTACCACCGGATTTATCCTGATACTCGTTACCCTGTTTGTTGTGCTTAATCTGATCAACAGCCGTTCCGGGCGGGCGATCATGGCACTCAGGGACAACCGCATTGCGGCGGAGAGCGTGGGTATTCCGGTAACGAAGTATAAGATGATGGCGTTTGTCGTCTCAGCGGCGCTGGCAGGCGCTGCGGGCACGCTGTATGCCATGAACTTCTCCACCATCGTTGCAAGCAAGTTCAGCTTCAACACCTCGATACTCGTGTTGGTATTCGTGGTGCTGGGCGGGCTTGGCAATATCCTTGGCTCCGTTATTGCCGCAGCCGTGCTTACCGTGCTTCCGGAGCTTCTGCGTGAATTCAACGACTACCGCATGCTGGTATATGCGATCGTTTTGATCGTGGTCATGCTTGCCACCAACAACGAGAACATCAAGACGCTGCTTGGCCGTCTTAAGGGCGCGAAATCAGGAAAGGAGGGAGCGGCAAATGAATAAGCGGCCTGAAACAAAGCTGGTACCCGTACCCTCTACAAACATCATTCCGGAGCGCGACGTGGGCAAACCGCCGATCCTTGAGACGCGTCATCTGGGCATCGATTTCGGCGGGCTTACCGCTGTGGACGAATTCGACATGGCCATCGGCCGTACGGAGATCGCCGGGCTTATCGGCCCCAACGGCGCGGGAAAGACGACGATATTCAACCTTCTTACCAAGGTGTATCAGCCCACGCGCGGCACCATACTGCTCGACGGCCGCGATACCTACAACATGAACACCGTCCAGGTAAACAGGTTCGGTATCGCCCGCACGTTCCAGAATATCCGGCTGTTCTCCAGCCTGACGGTTGAGGACAATGTAAAGCTGGGCCTCCATAACCACATCAATTATGGCATGTGGAGCGGCATTTTCCGGCTCCCCGGCTACTGGAAGAGCGAAAAACAGGCGCATGAACGGGCGATGGAACTTCTATCCATATTCGACATGCAGGGCATGGCCAAGTATCGGGCGGGCTCCCTGCCCTATGGCGCGCAGCGCAGGCTTGAGATCGTCCGCGCGCTTGCCACCAAACCCAAGTTGCTGCTGCTGGACGAACCCGCGGCTGGCATGAATCCTTCGGAAACGGCTGAGCTGATGGAGAATATCGTAAAGGTGCGCGATACCTTTGAGATTGCCATCATGCTTATTGAGCATGATATGAACCTGGTGATGGGAATTTGCGAGGGTATCTGCGTGCTCAACTTCGGCAAGGTCATCGCCAAGGGCACCCCCAGCGAGATCCAGAACAACCCCGAGGTCATCGAGGCGTATCTGGGCAAGAGGAGGGAGAGCTGAAGCCATGCTGAAAGTAGACAATATCAACGTTTATTACGGTTCCATACACGCCATCAAGAACGTCTCCCTGGAGGTCAATGAGGGGGAGATCGTTACCCTGATCGGCGCCAACGGCGCGGGAAAAAGCACCGTGCTCAAAACAATCTCCGGCCTGCTGCGCACAAAGACCGGCGGCATCAGCTTTATGGGCCAAGGGATTGCCTCCCTTGCACCCCATAAGATCGTGGAGCGGGGTCTGGCGCAGGTGCCCGAGGGCAGGCGCATTTTCCTGCAGATGAGCGTGCAGGACAATCTCGAAATGGGCGCCTATACCCGGACCGGCGCGATCGAGCATGATCTTGATGAGGTTTTCGCCCGTTTCCCGCGGCTTCTGGAACGCCGCAAACAGGTGGCGGGAACCCTTTCCGGCGGCGAGCAGCAGATGCTTGCCATGGGCCGGGCTCTTATGAGCCGCCCCAAGCTGTTGATGCTGGACGAACCCAGTATGGGTCTTGCGCCCATATTGGTGGAGCAAATTTTCGACATCATCAGCGAGCTAAACAAGGCTGGCACCACAATCCTTCTGGTGGAACAGAATGCGCAGATGGCGCTCTCCATTGCGGACAGGGCCTATGTGCTCGAAACTGGCGGCATCGCCATCTCCGGTACCGGCAAAGAGCTTTCCGAAAGCGACGAAATCCGCAAGGCGTATCTTGGTGGCTGAAAAGGTGGTTTCTTACGGCAGATGCTGTTGAGGTCTCTCCTTCGAGCCCCTTTCAATCTTATGAGTAATTCAAAAAGCACCCTACAGGGTGCTTTTTTGTTAAAGGAGCATGGGGGATTTGATTCGGTCGTCGGTCACGCCTGCTTGCGACGGCTCGCAGTCCTTCCCCGAAGGCGTCTCAAAACAAAAGGTCACAAAGTATGCTCTGTCATATTGACGTAGATTTATTTCCTTTAAGCTTTTGGTTGAGTTTTCTGTATATTTCTTGCATCCAAGGCTCGCTTGATGCTGAAACAGCTTCCTCAATTTCCATCCATTTTACCCCGCTATTTTCATCGGGCTTTGTAATAAGCGTTTCATCCTCAAGCGCTTTCAATAAAAATGTAATGTTCAAATGCAAATGAGATGATATGTATTTCCCGTTTTTTATATGTCCGTCTACCGTTATGATTTCCAGCGAGAAAATATGATCTGTCACTGGAACAACCTTTGTAATGCCCGTTTCCTCTTGAACCTCACGTATTGCAACGGAGAGTAGATTCTCCTCTCCATCTGCATGACCGCCTGTCCAAGACCATGATTTATAAATATTATGGTATATCATTAATAGTTTGTTTTCGCTGGGGTTTATCACCCAAGCGGAAGCAGTAAAGTGGGCAATCTCATTGCTTCTTGTTAAAACATCATGATTACAGTCTATATATTCTAACATAATTCTTTTGTCGTTTTCTTCCTGCTCATTATAAGGTATATAATCTTGTATCTGTTTCTTCAAAATCATTCGTATTTCTCCTGTGCAGAACTATTTTAATCATTTATAAATCAGGCATACGTGGCAAATAGGCGAATAAGCCGAGAAGCCACTTGCTTAGTGTTTCCGGGTGCCCCAACGGAACAATTACTGTTCAATGAAAAAGTACATACTTAGAGTATCACATAATGGTGGGGAAAATATATTGGCGTAAGATTGTTTTCTTCTTTGGAACAATATTTTCTCGGATTTATGGTTTGAATAGATGAGATGAGTGCCTGACCTGTAAAATATAAAACGCTCAACCCATATAATAAAAGGTCTGAGCATAGAAAAAGGCGGAGATATTTGGAGTGTTCCTAATCATCGCCGTTCTTTTGGCGGAAGAGGTGGGATTCGATTTCGGGTATCGGTGGGCTGAGCTTCCCTCCGTGCTGCGCTCGTCACGCCTGGCACGAAATCCCGGCCGCTAAAATCGCTCCACTGGAGCGATTTTGCTGCTTTGCGGCTGTGGCTTTCACTTCACATATAAACGTAATGGGAAACCGATATGTCGCAACTCCTATAGGGAAATATCAGTTGTTAGTATATTCTTGACCATTGAAAACTTCGGATTTGCGAGAACTATCTCAATAATATCTGAAAAACATGAGAGAACATTATACTTTGTTATCGGGGCTGCACCTGGATGTCCTGAATGGCAACGCATGTCAAAACAGCTGGCTAGTCGTGTTTTTTAATAAAAATAAAACAATTGCATTCCTTCAAGAATCCTCAGAATGTCACTATCAAATATCATTCGAAGCTCACTGATTGAATGGACGGAATAGTCTTTATTATAGCGTTTATATCTTCCTGTGGTTTGGTCTTTCATTTGAGCAGAAGTACTATTAAAGGTGTCAAACCCATTTTGCTCTATGACTTTATGTATTCGATCAATAGCGGCACACCATATTAAAACTACGGCTGCTTTGAGATAGTCGTTTTCCCAACATCCCATAGCTTCTTTGAGATATTCGTTCTCATCTTTATCTGGAACCTTGTCTAATAGTTTTTTAACTTCTGAACCAAACTCTTTTTCTGAAACACCAATTTGCTCGATAGCATCGGTTTGCAGGAAAATTACAATCTTATCATTAAAAGTTTTGAGAATTGTCTCAAACTGTTTTTCATAGGAAGAGCGCCTACTGTTCTGCCCGGAAAGCTTTAAGATTGCTCTAAAAGCTTCATCATATTTATCAACATCTGCCTTGTCAATACCATATGTTTTGAAAAATTCTCAAACCATAACGACGATAATTGATTAAGTTCTTCTTTGTGGCTTTGATTCGTAACTTGTATTGAATTTGAAGATGCAAGCTTTTTCTTTTGAGCTTTAATATGTTCCAGAAATCTCCTTGAAGTTTGTACAATTTCACCGTTTGGCATAGCTAATTACCTTCTGGTAAGTCGCGGAGCACGGCAGCAAGGGCTTTCTTCCCTTCTGGTGAAAGAACATATTTGGCGTTCTTGTCGTATTTTTCATTCCAATTGTCAAAATACGTAGAATACCGCCTAAATGTATCTGCAAAATGAGGGGCATCATAGCATTTTAGATCTTGACATCTTTGTCTAACCTCTTCACCGTTGACGATCATTTCGTTGCTTTCATTAGAAAACGAATTTTCGAATGCAGTCAAAAGAACAAGTCTGGTCAGAATGTCTAGCTAAGAATAATAGTAATTCTACGTTGTTCATAAGATTTTGCTCTTTCCTTCTTTCTATAATACCATATTTTAAATTATTTGAATATATTTCCTGGAAAAGTGACAAGTTATTATGCTGCTCTGTAATGGGACTTTATACGCTCAACTTATTTCGGCGGAAGAGGAAGGATTCGATTTCGGCCATCGGCAGGCCGAGCTTGCATTACATGCTGCGCTCGTCACGCCTGGCACGAAATCCCGGCCGCTAAAATCGCTCCACTGGAGCGATTTTGCCGCTTTGCGGCCGCGGCTTCGAATCCCGCCGATTATTGCGCCAATACAAAAGGCACCCTGTAGGGTGCCTTTTGTATTGGCGGAAGAGGTGGGATTCGAACCCACGTGCCCTTGCGGACAACCGCATTTCGAGTGCGGCTCGTTGCGACCACTTCGATACTCTTCCAACTCAGTTGTGCGTCTTAATATGCCAAAGGCCATCCTGCAGACGCTTAGAAAGCATACCACAAGCAATTGAAAAATGCAATATCCCAGCGCCATGGCAGCAATACAGGCTCGCTAGACGCCTTCATAAGTGAAGATGAACTATATATTTCATAACCTGTCGAATAAGCTCAGATATTGGGGAAATAGCTCGATATATAGCGTAGGGAGAAAACTGGCTTCGGGTGAGTCCACGTTTGGGCCAGCTTGATTTCAATATTTGCTTTTGCAGCTACTGCAAAAAGGAGACGGCATGAAGGGTTTTACCATCGCCAACAAACTCAAGTTAACTTTTTTGGGCATTTTCGTTCTCTTTCTCGGCGCGCTGGCGGTCGCCATTTCAGGTATTGTATTTACGCGCAATACGTATAAGACGTTTTACAACCACGACTATCTCGTCCATACGGCATCGATAGAGGCGCGCCAGCAGATCCAGCGCCTGGAAAAGCATGTAATCCTGCTGACCAATGCAAAAAGCCAGACCCAGGTAGAGGAGTATTTGGAGAAGGTCGAAGACGCTTCCAATCAACTGGCTGCGGCGATAGATAGCATCGAAGCCAATATGGATGGGCAGGCGGGCCGGGATATTTTACAGCGCTACCATGATATCCAGGGGGAACAAGGTGTTGTGCTTGATGAGATATTGGCGCTGGTCGAAGCCAAACAATATCTGCGCGCATCCGAAATGTATGAAACCCAATATGGCCTCGCGATGGACGAAACGAGAGGTTGTTTGGAGGAGATAGGCGCTTTGTTGAAAGATGAAGCGACACAGGACTTTACAAACGGAATGACCTCATCGCAGAACAACCTGTTTTTATCCTTGGGCATTGCATTGCTTGTGATGATTGGGGCGACTGTTATGGCCGCTTTCATTATCAGGGGCATCACAAGGCCGGCAAAAGCGCTGGAGGCCGCAGCCGCCCGCATGGCGGAGGGCGATCTTGCAATCAACATCGAAGTAAAGAACAATGATGAACTCGGCTCCGTTGCAAAGAGCCTCAACCGCTCAGTGAACGTTCTGCGCGGATACGTGGAGAATATTTCTTATATACTTGGTCGTATGGCGGAAGGTGATCTGACACAGGATGTAGAACTGGACTATTTGGGAGATTTTGCGCCCATCAAACAATCGCTGCTGCACATCTCCAATTCCCTCAACGACGCGCTTTTCCGTATAAACCAGGCATCGGAGCAGGTGTCGGCAGGCGCTGAACAGGTGGCCAGCAGTTCCGAGGCGCTTTCCCAGGGCGCTGCGGAGCAGGCCAGCTCCATTGAGGAAATGTCGGCCACGATCAACGAAATTTCCGTTCAGATCAGGAGCAACGCAGCACACGCGCAGGATGCCAACCGCATCGTTGCGGATACCATAGAGGGGATTGAAAACGGCAACCGTCAGATGGGGCAGCTGGTGTATGCGATGGAGGAAATCGCCAAGACGTCCGGGCAAATTGGCAAGATCATCAAAACAATCGACGATATCGCATTCCAAACCAATATCCTGGCGCTCAATGCTGCAGTGGAAGCCGCGCGCGCCGGTAATGCGGGCAAGGGGTTTGCGGTTGTAGCGGAAGAGGTCAGGAATCTCGCGGGCAAAAGCGCACTCGCTGCCAAAGATACCACGGCGCTCATCGAAAACGCGATTGTAGCCATCCAAAACGGTTCGCAGATAGTAGGAACGACGGAGCGCGCGCTCAAGCAGATTGTGGAGAAATCATCCGGCGTATCCGGCCTTGTGGGGAATATTTCAAAGGCTTCTTCCGATCAGGCGACCGCTGTGGTCCAGACCACTCAGGGGATAGAACAGGTCTCCAGCGTTGTACAGAACAATTCCGCTACCGCAGAAGAGAGTGCTGCCGCAAGCCAGGAACTTTCTTCCCAGGCGCAGATATTGAAGCAGCTGATCGGAAAGTTCCGCTTGAAAGCCCAGCAGCCGGGCGTACTCGATCAAAACCTGACCGGGCGGGATATGTTTACATTCGGGCACAGGACGTCATCAGGATTTGAGAAGTACTGATGCTGATTGCGGGCCAACCGGAACGCCGTGATGAAAAAGTATTGAGCGAGTTTCAGAGTCATATTCATGGGGATCAAAATGGCAATTGATTGAGCCGGTCAGAATAGATGCCTGATTTGTAGCCATAAACGAAACCCTCTGGGTTACCAGAGGGTTTCGTCGTTCCATATGATCAGAAGAGCGTAGGGATTGCCACAAGCAGCGCATCGGTGAGTTCGTCCACCGCTTCCCGCATTTCGGGCGAAAGGTCCTCCCCAAACGCAATGTCCTTATACTGTAACCCCAACATGGTAACATTCGTACCCGTTTCATTGATCAGGTAATCCACCATGATTTTGAGCGGCAGCATGTGCGAGCTGAAGCTTGGCCCGCCGATCTCTACGCGCGGGATATCCACAATGCTGCCGGGTTCAGCGCCCGCGTCCGCGGCGTCTACAATCAAAAGGTGATCGGGCGCGAATAGCCGAAGGTTGCCGCTGAAATTTTCAGGTGCGGTGCCGCCTGCGTATATGCATAGGTTGGGGTAAGCCTCCTGCGGGAATGCCTCCATTAATCGCTCCACAATGAGTATGCCCGCCGCGTCGTCGCCGCGCAAAACGGAGCCAACGCCAAGTAAGGCAAGACGCTTTGTGCCCGCAAGCCTCTCTTTAAGAAAATCGCGCAGCTCGCTCACGTTAGATTTCCTTTTTGAGCGAATCGCGGTTTAAGCTCGCAAGCTCGAACGCTTCGGTGTTCTCCAGCGCCTTCTTGGGGCAGGAGTCCACACACTGTCCGCAGAAGATGCATTTGTCCATGCTTACGATTGCCTTGAACTTCTTCTCTTCTTCGGGCAGCTTCTCAATCTCAATTGCGGTGGCCGGACATACGCGCATGCAGATTTTGCAGCCGATGCACTTTTCGCGGTCAAACTTCAGCGCGCCGCGAAAATGGTCCGCGACCTTGGCGGGCTCCATCGGGTAAGCGATGGTGTCCGGCTTGTGCACGAGCATTTTCATCATGTACGGGAGCATCGTGCCCGTGACTTTTCTTTTCATAGATTACAGGGCTCCTTTCACGAGCAGGTCGATCAGGATCTGGGCCAGGGAAACGGGAGCGAGTACCTTCCAGCAGAAGCTGACCATCTGATCAATACGCAGCCGCGCAAGCACGGCGCGCATGACGGTAAGCAGAACAACCACAACAAATACCTTCACCAGGAAGACAATCAGGCCCAGTACCGCATTCCCCGGGATATAAAACGGGAAGAATATAGCGGAGATGAGTGCAGCCATCACCACTAGCTCGCTGTCTATTGTCATGCGGAACATGGCAAGCAACCTGCCGCTGTATTCAGTAAACGTACCGCCAACAATTTCGGTTTCAGCGTCCGGGATATCAAACGGCGCACGCTCAAGTTTGCCTTGTGTCGCCACCAGCGCTACAAACAGGCCGGGGATGTTGACTAAGGTCAGCAGCGGGTTAGCCTGGTAAAACGCCGTGATCTCCGAAATAGACCAGGAACCGGCCAACAGCGCGGGACCTAGCAGGGACATATAGAGCGGCACCTCATACGCAAAGAACTGCGTCATGGCGCGTATGGAGCCGATTTCCGCATACAGCGAGGTGGAGAACCACCCCGCAAGGAAAAACGTCAGCGTGGGGATGGTCAAAAAATACAGCACCACGATGAGGTCGCTTGCAAACGGATAAAGAGACTGCGTACCCGTGATGGGGATGTAAAGGAACGCGGTATACGTCGCTGCCATCGCAAACACGGGGATTGCCTTAAACACAAAGCGGTCCGCGCCGTTGGGCACGATGCTTTCCTTGGAAACGAGCTTGACGATATCCGCAAGCGGTTGGTACCACGGGGGCCCTACGCGGTTCTGAAGCCTTGCGTAAAGCTTGCGGTCCACATACTCAAACACCAGTGAAACCAAGCTAAGGAACAGGAACCCGGGGAAAACGAGTATTTGGAACAAGGAAAGGCCCATTGTTATCTATCCTTCCTGTACGTGCTGATTTTCTCCATGTTGACGCCCTGTTTCTGATACCAGTCGATGCTGTACTGTCTGAGCGCCTGCCAATCCATCCGTTTGTCTTCACCGCTGCTTAGGTTCACAACCTTGATCGCCCGGTCCGTGCAGGAGAAGCACGGGTCGATCGCGGCGATGACGATGGGGACGTCCGCAAGGTATCCGCCCTCGATCATATGCGTGATGGCGGCGAGGTTCGCAAGTGTTGGTGCACGCACTTTGACGCGCTCCGGCTTATCCGTACCGTTGGAGCGCACGTAGTTGACGTTCTCACCGCGCGGCGCTTCAATACGGCTGATGGCCTCGCCCTTGGGGATCTTAATGGGGGCTTTTACAGAAAGCGGCCCTTCGGGAAGATTGTCCACGATCTGGCGGATGATCTTGTAGCTTTCCATCAGCTCCAATACGCGCACGATCACGCGGCCATAAACGTCCGCACTTTCGGTGGTTGCAACTTTAAAATCAAGCTCAGGGTACGCACCGTACGGATCGTCTTTGCGGATGTCGCGCGCAGGGCCGGCGGCGCGAAGAACAGGACCCTGGGCGCCCAGACGCAGCGCATCCTCGCGGGAAAGGCGACCGACGCCCTTTAAACGCAGGAGCATCGTCTCTTCCTCGATTGCGACCTGCATATAGTACTTGGTGCGCTCCTCAAGCTCGTCGATGCCTTTTTTGATTGCCTCGATCTGCTCGGGGGAAAGGTCGCGCCGCACACCGCCGATGGTGTTCATGCCGTAGTTAATACGGTTGCCTGTGATGTTTTCTAACAGATCCATCACGATCTCGCGGTCCTTCCAGGCGTACATGAAGAACGTCATAAAGCCGATCTCATGCCCGGCCACTCCCAGGAACAGCAGATGGCTGTGTATGCGTTCAAGCTCACCTACCAAAGCGCGCAGGTACTGCGCCCGTTTGGGAACCTCAAGGCCCGCAAGGCTTTCCACCGAATGCACGAAGGTGGTGGACTGCGCGTGCGAGCAGATGCCGCAGATGCGCTCAAGCAGGTAGATATTCTGTATATAGGTCTTGCTTTCGCAGGCCTTTTCCATGCCCCTGTGGTTGTAGCCCAAAGCGACGGTTGCCGCCGCCACGCGCTCCCCTTCCAGGAGCAGGCTGAAGCTTTCGGGTTCTTCCAATGCCGGGTGCTGGGGGCCGAAGGGTACAACGATCTTTCCCATGCTACTGTGCTCCTCTCTGGTTGTCTTTGAGCATATCCGGCGTCCAGTCCTTGCGCAGCGGATACTGATCTTTGGGCCAGTTATCCGGCAGCGGATACTGCCTTCCTTCGGGCAGGCCCTCTACGCGAACGCCCAGCAAGCCTTCCACCTCGCGTTCATAGAAGGTGGCACCGTTATAGATATCAAGCACCGTGGGAACCACGGGGTGGTCCTTGGGCGCTTTTATGGTCACGTTGAGCATCACGCCATCGTGATCGTTGGTGAGGTGGTAAATCAACTCAAAGCAGTCTACGGAGTCCATGCCGGTGATTGTGCACAGGTTTTCAAACTTGAGCACATCGTAGGCGTAGCGCATCACGTCCAATAAGAGCTCGACGGGTACGGTAATAAATACCCTGCGCTTGGTCGTTACAGCGCCTTCCTCGGCCAGTACGGGAAATTGTTTGCGCAATTGCTCCAATACCAGGACGTCGTTTTCCATCGCAATCGCCTCCATACTCATTTTTTGTTCTCCATACTTTCGATGAGTTTGGTCACGCCATCAATAATGGCTTCCGGTTTCACCGGGCACCCGGGAATATACGCGTCCACGGGGATGGCGCTGTCCACGCCGCCCTCCACGCAATAACATCCATGGAACACACCCGAAGAGCAGGCGCATGTGCCAACAGCTACTACGAACTTGGGTTCCGTCATCTGCTCGTAAATGGTGATGAGGCGCTCGCGCTGCTGCATGGTGACAGGGCCGGAGCAGATCAGCACGTCCGCATGGCGCGGGGAACCTTTGAGCTGCACGCCGATTCGCTCCACGTCGTAACGCGGGGTCAGAGATGCGATGATTTCAACATCGCATGCGTTGCACGCGCCGGAATTAAAATGGATAATCCAAGGGGATTTCTGCCTCGCCCATTGGATAATACGGTCAACGATCATCTTTCTCCCTCCTGAAGAGCATTAAGAGTGAAAGCACCGTCAGCACGAGGAACAATATGGCCACGAAGGAGATGTGCTTCACATCGGTTGCGATCATCAGCACCGTCACGTGCATGATCGTAAAGAAAAAGGCAAAGTGAAAAAACTGCGAATACTCCGGCTGGCCTTGGTTTTCCGGTACGGTCTCGCCACAGGAATACGGGTCGAGTTTCTTTTTATTATCCTTACCGCGTGCGGCCATCCGGCTAAAGAGCGCCGAAAGGCCAAGGGATAGCCCGATGAATATCAGGAACACGATAGGCGGCGAAAGCAGTATGTTTTGCATCATTATTCCTCCCAATCCTGCGCGCTCAACCCTTTAGGTTGTTGAGCTTGCGCGTATCCAGCACGTCCGTCTCGCGGTAGATGCCAAGGACTATACCCGTGGCTACCACCACCAGCACCACTTCTATGACGATGATGGTCAGCACATAGGCCTGCGCCTGCGCCATGTTGCCTGTCACATATCCCACCGCAATCATTAAGAGCGTGATGCCCTTTGCTAATATCTCAATGGAGAGCAAAATACGCATCAGGTTGCGGGATACGATCAAACAATAGATGCCCGTTACGAGCAGCAATGCAACGGCGATCAAAAACACCAGGAAGAGCTCGTTCATTTCTCACGTACCCCCTTAAAGAACACAAGGTCGGCGTATACGCCCAAGAGCACGATGACTACCTGACCTACAAGGTCGATTTGGCGCTTGTCCCAGAGTATCTGCTGGGGGGTGGAACCGTCAACCTTGGCAACTGCTGCGGGCAGCAGTTCAGTTACATGCGGCCAGAGCACAAAGAACAGCACGGCCGTAAGTGTGATGAGAAGTATGGGCAAGAACGCAAAACGGCGCTTGCGCTCCTTGGCCTTTTCCGCCTGCTCCTCTCTCGAGGTAATCTTCGTCATACTGGAGGCGCTGATGAATATGACCGGAATAAGCCCCGCGCAAACGGAAAGTTCAAACGCGGCGGCCAGGGGCGCATCCATCAGGAACATCACCAGCGCTAAAATTGCGCTCATAATTGCCATCCAGATGGCAGCCTTTATGAGGTTGGGCCTGACGATACATAAAATGGAGCAGGCCACGAGGGATACAAGCAAAAGAATGATAACAGGAAGCGACATCGTTACACCTTCCTTTACAGCAAGTTCTTGAAGTAACCGAGCAGGAACGGCAAAGCGGCGCCGATTACAACGTTCACCGCAACCAGCACAAGCTCCGCGCCCACAAACCCTGCGCCCGCTTCCTTCACATGCGCAAGCGCTTCGGGAACCTTTCCAAAGAACACCTTCTTCTGAATAAGGAGAAGGTACGCTAGCGTGATAACGCCCGCGAGGAGAGCAATCACCGCCATCACCGGGGAAATGCGCCACACTGCGACGATGATGAACAGCTTGCTCCAAAAGCCCGCAAGCGGGGGAATACCAGCCGTAGACAGGTAAGCAACCACCGAACTCCAACCGGTGACGGGCATTTTTTCGCTCAATCCGCCCATCTCATCCATATTGCTAAGGCCCGTCTGCTGTTCCACCGCAGCGGCATTGAGGAACAGGAGGGACTTAAACGAAGCATGGTTGAAAAAGTGCAGCATTGCGCCAAAGAACCCCAACGCAGAGCCGGTGCCAAGGCCAAGGAGTATGTAGCCGATCTGGCTCACGCTGGAGAAGGCCAGCATCCGCTTCATTTTGTTCTGGCCTATGGCGGCAAACGCGCCCACCAGAATGGAAACCAGGCCAAGTACAGTCAGCAGGCTTCCAACGGAAGCGTGGCTTAAGAAAATATCGCGGAATATGCGCATGAGCACATACACGCCCGAGGCCTTGGTGACAATGCCGCTTAAAAGCACCGACACCGGGGCGGGGGAAGCAGAGTATGCGTCCGGCACCCACGCGTGGAAGGGGACAGCGCCCGATTTGATGGTGAAGCCTACCGTATACAGGATCAGCGTGATCACGATCCCATACGGGAATGAGCCCGTCTGCACTGCCTCGTTTATGGCGGACGCGGCGTTTGCGAACGTGGTATCGCCCACAAACAGGAACAGGAACGCCGTGGCCGTCAGCATTGCGATGGTGGCGACGGTGGATTGGATATAGTATTTGAATGCGCCTTCCAATTCATTACGGTCCCGGCGGAAGCCGATGAGTATGAAGGAGGCAGCGGACGTGATTTCAATGAACACATAGAGCGTGAAAAGGTCACGCACGAGGGTTACGCCGTTCATCCCCGCCATGAGTATCAGCGTCAGGTTCGCAAAATTGTGTTGCTGTTTCAGTATGGCGGAGTTTGTGATCAACAGCGAAACAAACCCGATCAAGCCCACCGTACAAAGCACCATGGCGGTAAGCGAGTCGATTTCCAAGAGACCAATGCGGGTGTCTGAAAATGCGGCTCCGGTTTTTAAACATTCGATCAGCGCATAGCCGGCAAGCAAAGTCTGCGTTGCGGCCACAACGGCGGCGCACCATACGGCATGACGGCCCTTGATCCAGTAATATACGATATTCAATACCACTACCGCGGCGAGTGGGATCGCTAAGAACAAAAGCGGCACGAAGGCTTCCTCCTAAACTATTAGTCCTAAGCGATGCGCTTAGCAGAACGAAATCACAAGATACAGCGTAACAAAAGCAATGCCAACAACCGTCCAAACAAGGTACAGGGCAGGATTGCCGGTGTGCGCCTTACGTATTCCGCCCGAGACCCAGCCCGTAAAGCGGACGACGGCCGTATCATAGAACCAGCTGATGCCGTTGTTGAGAGCAAGCGCCGCCGTAGAGTACCCCTTGCCCAGCAGGCCAAACACGTAGTACGGATCAAAGACCTTCTTTTCCGCCAGATCATAGATCTGGTGGAGGCCAGGCGCGTAGTGGAAGTGGTCCGCAGCCAATATCCCACGCCCCGTCTTTTTATAGCCCAGGCGGTGGCTCAACACGGCAAGCGCGAGAACCGCAAGGGAGATGCCCGCCAGCACGAAGTTCGTATGCGTGCCTGCTTCCTCAAGGTGCTCCATCTCGGGCAGGAAGGTCTTAAACAGGGCAACCAATTGGCCCTGGAACGCGCCAGCGAGTATGCAGCCCACGGCAAGGGCAATCATAGGCACGAGCATTACCAAAGGGGCTTCTCTGACGTCCTTCTTGGGCGCTTCCTGCTTGCCGAAGTACGCAGCATGCCCAAGCTTTAAGAACGAGACCGCTGTAAAGAACGCGCCGACCGCAGCCACAATGTAGAACGGAAGGGCACTTTCAATCGCGGCGTCGAATATCAGTTCCTTGGAGAAGAAGCCGTTCGTGAGCGGGAACCCGGCGATAGAAGCCGCAGCGATCAAGAAGCAAACGAATGTGACAGGCATCTGCTTTCTTAATCCGCCCACCACCTTTAAATCCGTGGTACCCGCCTGCCGCTCCACAGCGCCGGCCGTTAAAAACAGGCAGCTCTTGTAGAGCGCGTTGTTGAGCATATGAAACAGTCCGCCAATAATGCCCACCGGAAGCGCGGTGCCGATACCAAGCAGCATGTAGCCAACCTGGCTGACCGCGTGGTAGGAAAGGAGGCGTTTATAATCCTTCTGAATGAGCGCCATCATGACCGCGAATATAATGCTTGCGGCGCCCAGCGTCATCAGCGCCGTGCTCATGGCAGAACCATGCTCAAGCGTAAAGAGACCGGTCGTGATGCGCACAAGCAGGTAAATGCCCATCAGCTTTTCCAAAGCCCCGGGAAGGAACGCCATGAAGGGCAGCGGCGCGTCGTCCGCTGCGTCCGGTATCCAGGTGTGGAAGGGCATTGCGCCCGCCTTGCCGAGTGCGCCAATCAGCATCAGAATAAACGCTGCGGATGTGGAAGCGTCCACTGGAAGATGAATGCCTTCCATATTAAGCGTACCCGCGAGCTGCGCCGTCATGCCGATGCCAAGCATCAGGCAAAGGTCGGTGAAGCCGACGATAACAATTGATTTCACGGCGGTCTTAAACCCGCCCGGCTTATCGGTTAAGAGCATGGCGAACATCGTGCAGAGTATGCCCTCCCAGAAGAAGAGCAGCAGCACGAGATTGTTTGCAAGCACCGCGCCGTTTACAAGGGTCAGCGTCAGTAGGAAAAACGCGTAAAAGCGCTTGGCGTAGGACTTTTCCCGCAAAAATGCGATAGAATACAGCGCCACGAGAAACGCGACAATCGCAACCGCGAGCACAATAAAGCCGGAGAACGGAGTTAGGCGCAGGGAAAATTCCAGGCCGAACCCGCTCCAAGGAAGATCCACCGAAAGCGCGTTTCCATAAACGCTTATCATCAGCCCAAGGTTGACAAGCGCGCCCAGCACAAGCAAGCACTCCTTGAGCCATTTTGCTTGTTTGGGAAGCAGGAAGGTAAGAACCGCGAACGCCGCAGGAATGAAAATCAAAAACAACATTACGTTACTGTTCATGCCGCCACCACCAATTGCCGTACAAGGGTTTCAACAAAGCCCGCAGGAATCTGAACCAGCAGCCCGCTTACTAGGGACAGCGCCGCAAGCAGCGCCACAGAGGACACCATGCTGAAAGAACCTTCCTTTTTGAGTTCCCGCTTGGGCTCGCCCAGGAATACCTTGGTGAACGCACGCAGCAGGTACACAACCGTAAACACCGCCCCCAGCAGGAACGTGAAAGCGACCCAGGGCTGTCCCGCCGCAGCCGCGCCGTTGATCACCATATATTTGCTGAAGAAGCCGCCAAAGGGCGGAATGCCCATGACAGAGAACGCGCATAACAGGAAAGAGACTGCGGTAACCGGCATGGTTTTAGCTAACCCGCCCAGCTCCCGGATATCCTTGGTGTGGTAGGTGTGCTCCACAATACCCGCGCACAGGAACAGGCCCGCCTTTGAAATACCGTGCATCAAAATGTAGAGTATGCCGCCCGCCGCAGCGAGTCCCCCGCCAACGGAGATGCCTAAGAATATGTACCCGATCTGGCTAACGGTGGAATACGCGATAATGCGCTTGATGTCGTTCTCCGCAATTGCTGCACCCGCGCACACGAGTGAGCTTACTGCGGCGATGATGGGGACTACCGTATGCCACACATCGTCAAGCGTAAAGTTCACAAGGAACAGCCGGGCGAATACGTAAACGCCGATTTTTACAAGCACCGCCGCGTGCAGGAGCGCGGTGACGGGGGAAGGGGCAACGCCCGCGTCCGCAAGCCAGGAGTGAAGCGGCAGCGTGGCGGATTTTGATAGCAGACCAAAGAGTATCAGCACAACAGCGGCGGTCGCGATCGGCTGGCCCTTGAGCGCTAGAAGATCCGTCGTGCCGTTCTGCACGTAAATCATGATGAAGCCTGCAAGCATCAGCAGCGCGCCGAACACCGTAATGAGGAAGGCTTTGTTGGCACGGCGAACAAACTCCTTCTCACGGAAGAAGCCGATCAGCCGCCAGCAGCAAAGCGCGGAAATCTCCCAGAACAGGTAGAGGAAGAAGAGATCCGTCGAATAGACGATGCCCATCATGGCGCCGATAAACAGCGCCACAAAAAAGTAGTATTCGCTTTGGTTACTCGCATGAGACATGTAACCGAACGAATACCCCACTATGATAAGACCGATAAGCGAGGCGGATATCGCCATAAATACCGCCAGACCATCCGCCATGAGGCCAAAGCTCAACCCCAATGGCAACGTAATCTGAAGTACGGACGGACTTTCCAATGAGGATGGCAGCGCGAGTATGCTTAACACAAGCGGCGCCGCTACCAGAATAAAGGCAAGGGCGTTTCGGAACTTTGGCGATACCCTGCCTGCGAGCGGCAATAAAAATGCGCCCAGCAGCGGTATGCCTACGGTAAGAATTAGAAGCGTTTGACCGGTCATTCTGCCTGTCTCCTATGTGGTATTTCAACAGCTTCGCCGTTCCGGCGGTCGCGGACGCTTTTGCAAACTTTATCGTTTTTAGTATTGCAATGCTTTCCAAGGGCATACAAAAACCCATCTGCCTGTCTTTTTCCGGAGCGCATTTAAGCAGATGATGTGGTTTTTGGGTCAATTATGAAGCTGGTGCAACGCGTCCGACATCTGTATCATAAATATTAATTTTGGATATGTCAATAAGTTAATTTTATAACAAACGTTTTCGGGGATAATATATTCTCCATCAAAAAATGCAAGAAGATATCAAGGAAAATTCATATTTGCAGCCCTAGAATACTCTTCTAATTTCGGCTCCATGAAAAATCAAGCTCTAACCAAAACTTTTAGCTGAGCGGACCGCAATACCAACTTCCTGTTTTAAGCAGGGATGCTGTGCCGCAATATTGTACAGCCCCGAAATATGGGATATAATACGATTCCGTAAGAGGAAATCTTTTTTTCGTTGCCGGCAAGGTTCGCGGATGATCAGCGAGCGCAAGGCACAAGGAGAATGTATTGCACGAATACGCGCTGACAAAGAGGATAGTCGAAATCATCAACCGTGCGGCGGAGAAAAACGGAGCCAAACGGGTAAATTCCGTGAAGCTTATGATCGGTGAAAACACAGGAATCATGCCGGATTCCGTGCAGGTGTATTTTGAGATCATCGCGCAGGGCACACCCGCACAGGACGCAAAGCTGCATTTAAATATTGTACAAACAGAAATGCGCTGCAAGGTCTGCAACAATAACTTTCTAAAACCGCGTTTCTCGTTTACCTGCCCGGACTGCGGGGAGCTGGGAAGCCCAACCGAGACAGGCAACGAATGCTTTGTAGAAAGTGTCGAGCTGGAAGTTTAAATGCCTTGAGAAACAGGTATTTATCATATGTATTCCTATATATTAATAGTAACCTCAGCAGCGCATAGCGTAGGGAAAGGGAAAAACAATGGAAACAAAAGACGTCGCAATTATGGAGAATGTGTTTGACGAAAACGACCGCATTGCGGAACGGATACAAGAAAGCCTGAAAGCGCGCGGGATATTCGCTGTGAACGTCATGGGCGCGCCGGGCGCGGGCAAGACCTCCTGCCTGATACAGCTGATTTCTCATTTGTCCGGTATCAAGCCATACGTGATTGAAGGTGATATCGAGTCGGATATCGATACGCAAAAGCTCAATGCTCTGGGCATTGAAACGGTACAGATCAATACGTTTGGCGCCTGCCATCTGGATGGCGCTGTCATCGAAAATACGCTCAAATCCATGCCACTTGACCAGAAGGGCGTGTTGTTTGTTGAAAATATCGGCAACCTTGTCTGCCCTGCGGAGTTCTCCATAGGAGAGAACATCAAGCTGCTTGTCTCCACCGTGACGGAAGGCGCGGATAAGCCCTATAAGTACCCGCTGGCGTTTGAAAAATCCGCCGCCATACTCTTAAACAAAAAAGACCTGCTGCCGTATGTGGAGTTTGATTATGAGTATTTCTTAAAAGGCGTGCAGGCGCTCAATCCCAACGCAAAAGTATTCCTCGTTTCCGCAAAGACGGGGGAGGGGTTTTCTGAGGCTGCTCAATGGCTCATGGCGCAGCTATAAAAACAGAAGGGCTTCGCGTCAGCGGCGTGGTGCAGGGGGTGGGCTTCCGCCCCTATGTAGCGCGGCTGGCGCGTAAACACGCGCTTTCCGGCTCTGTACGCAATGCAGGGGGCGAAGTATATATAAAGGTGCGCGGGGACGAAACTGCGGTCTCCCGCTTTGTCGAAGAGCTCAAAGGCAACCCGCCCGCGGGCAGCTTCATCCGCTCGATGGAGCGGATAGCGTGCGACGAACCGCTCCCAACCACGGATGGATTTATAATAGAAGCGAGCGAGTCCGCCTCAAACGTCTTTATGCCGGGGCCGGATATTGCCGTTTGCAAGGATTGCTTAAACGAGCTCTTTACGCAAGGAAATCCAAGGTTTTATAATCCTTTCATCAGCTGCACGTACTGCGGCCCGCGCTTTTCCATATTAAAAGAGTTGCCCTATGACCGAAAAAGCACCTCCATGGAATCCTTTCCCATGTGCGCACTGTGCGACAGGGAATACCATGAGGAACAGGACAGGCGCTTCCACGCACAGACGGTGTGCTGCAATGAATGTGGGCCGAAGCTTGTTGGCCGAAACAAAGACGGCAAGCAGCAAGACGGGGACGCGGCGCTGCATTACGCTGCGGAGCTTATAAATGACGGCAAAATCGTCGCCATAAAGGGAATCGGCGGGTATCACTTGGCTTGCAGCGCAGAAAGCGAGGACGCGGTTACCCGCCTGCGCGCGCTCAAAGGGCGCGAATGCAAGCCCTTCGCCGTGATGTTTCAAAAGCTCGCGGATATCAAAGCGTATTGCTCTGTATCAAAGGATGAGGAAGCGCTTCTTGCTTCCCCCGCGCGGCCTATTGTGTTACTAAATCGAACCCAAGAAGGCGCAATCGCCAAAGGCGTATACGGTTTAAGCCGGTATATCGGCGCGTTCTTGCCCTACACCCCGTTGCAGCACCTGCTGTTTCAGGAAACCGGCCCGCTGGTAATGACCAGCGCCAACCCCTCGGGGCTTCCCATATTTCACCGGGACGAAGACATGCTCGCCTTTTTTGAGGTGCATGGGGAACTTGACTACGTATTGACTCATGACCGGGCCATCGAGCGGATGCTGGATGATTCCGTGGTGGCTGTGGTAGATGGGGGCCCCCAATTCATCCGCCGGGCACGCGGATATGTACCGCTACCCGTTGCAGAAAGAAAAGACAGCGGGCATTCCGTGCTCGCGCTGGGGCCACACCAGAAAAGCAATGTGTGCATCTATAACGGTGGCCAGTTTTATCAGAGCACGGAACTGGGGGACCTTGATACCCGGGAAATGATTCTCTCTTATGAAAAAACGGTTGCGGATATCCAGCGGATGCTGCGGGCGACGCCCACCCACGCCGTATGCGACCTTCACCCGGATTACGCTTCCACCCGGTATGCAAAGAATTTAGGGCTGCCGCTCTATGAGATACAGCACCATTTTGCCCACACCGCCTCCGTCATGGCGGAACACGGAAAAACGGTACCCGTCATAGGCGTATCGTTTGACGGGACCGGTTATGGGACGGACGGCACCGTTTGGGGCGGAGAATTCCTGCTTGCTTCCCCCTATGGGTTTACCCGTGCGGGATATATCAAGCCTGCCGGTTATCTGGGCGGGGACGCTTCCATAAAGCAGGGCTGGAAAAGCGCCGCCTGCTTGCAGTATGCCGCCGGTCTTTCTCTGGAGGATGCGCGTGGCTCCGTGGTTGAGGCCGCGCTAAAAAACTATGTAAACGCCATCCGATCCTCCAGCATGGGGCGGGTGTTTGACGCGGTAAGTTCCATTCTTGGCATATGTCACGAGTCCACATATGAGGGACAGTGCGCCATAGAACTCGAGGCTGCCGCCGCGCAGCATGTGGGAGAAGCGAAGCCGCTCGCTTACGAGATAACGGAGCTGGAAGGGAAGCTGCTGATCGATCTTGCGCCCGCCATACGGGAGCTTGTAGCAGAACGCGATCGCGGCGTTCCCTCTGTACGCTTGGCGCGCAGGTTCCATGCCACGGTTGCGGCGCTTATTCAGGAAGCATGCTGCAAATTGCGGGAACGGACAGAAATCAACGAGGTTGCATTAAGCGGCGGCGTGTTCCACAACCGTATCCTGCTTACGGAAAGCACGAAGCTTTTGACCGACGCGGGGTTTTCAGTATTGACCAACCGCGCCGTGCCGCCGGGCGACGGCGGCATATCGCTCGGCCAGGCATACGTCGGGGCATTCTTCGCAGACGAGCCTGAACGGCGCGCCACAGGGCGTGGGGGAGAATGGAAGGAGGAAGAAGCATTATGTGCATTGCGGTTCCGGGAAAACTGATTGAAATAAACGGCCGCCGGGGCAAGGTTGACGTCCGGGGAAATATTCTGACTGTGGAATTGGGGCTGGTGGACGCGAAGCTGGGGGATTATATCCTGGTGCACGCGGGCTGCGCTATTTCCGTGGTCAGTAAGGAAGAAAATGACGAGTTGAACGAGCTTTTGGACCTGGTGCAATATGGACAGTAAAATAGAGGCGCTCGCGGAACGCATCCGCACCTATGACGGTCCTCCCGTCAAATTTATGGAGGTCTGTGGCACGCATACGCAGGCGGTGTTTCGCACCGGCATACGCGGCATGCTTCCGCCTTCTATCCAGCTGCTTTCCGGCCCCGGTTGTCCGGTGTGCGTGACCCCCGCGGGGTATCTGGACCGGGCGGTGGAGTTTTCAAAAACGCCCAATACCACGCTGTGCACATTCGGGGATATGATGCGCGTGCCCGGCAACTCCGGCACGCTTTTAGAAGCGAAAGCTGCGGGCGGGGACGTGCGCATGCTCTACGCACCCATGACGGCACTTGATTGGGCCAAGGCGGAGCCGGAACGGGAGTTTGTGCTCACCGCCGTAGGATTTGAAACCACGCTGCCCGTATACGCCCTGCTGTTGCAGCGGATGCGGGAAGACAATGTACATAACCTGCGCCTGCTGCTATGCGCCAAGGCGCTTATGCCCGCGCTTGATTGGATCTGTGTGAACAACCCGGATATCGACGGGTTTATTGGCCCCGGCCATGTCAGCGCGATTTTGGGTAGCGACGCGTATCTGGAGCTTTGTACGCGCTACCGTATCCCGCTCGCCATCGGCGGGTTCTCCTATGAACACATACTTGCCGCCATATACGACCTTATGGAGCAGCACAAAAACGGCACGGCGCATGTGCGCAACCTGTACCCCGGAACGGTGACAAAAGAGGGGAATTCTTCCGCGCTTGCACTGATCGATCAGTATTTTATGCATCATGGGTCGGTGTGGCGGGGCTTGGGCAGCATAGAAGGCTCCGCCTACGCGCTGCGGGAAGAATACCGGGAATACGACGCGGGCGGCTACGATACCGTGCGGGACGCTTCTCCTAAAACAGGCTGCTTGTGCGGGCGCGTCATCATCGGCCGCGCGCAACCCACCGACTGTCCGCATTTTAAAAAAGCGTGTACGCCCATGACGCCGCTCGGCCCCTGCATGGTGACGAGCGAGGGCGCGTGTGGCATCTGGCACGCGCATGCGGTGGACGCGTGACGAAACATAAAGGAGTATCATCGATGAAAATCAATGCGGCCCATGGTGGCGGCGGAAAGCTGATGAATGAGCTTATACGCGACGTGTTCCAGTCCGCGTTTTCCAACGACACGTTAAACCGCATGGAGGATGCGGCGGTGCTTCCCGTGCCCGCAGGCAACATTGCGCTTACGACCGATTCGTTTGTGGTGACGCCGCTGTTTTTCCCCGGCGGGGATATCGGCAAGCTTGCAGTATGCGGCACCGTCAACGATCTTTTGATGCGCGGGGCCACGCCAAAATACCTGACGGCGGGTTTTATTTTAGAGGACGGGCTGGATACGGATACGCTCATGCGCATAGCATACTCCATGCGGCAGGCTGCCGACGAGGCTGGCGTAATGATCGTGGCGGGGGATACCAAAGTCATAGACGGCAAGGGCGGGCTTTATATCAATACTGCGGGCGTGGGCCTGGTGCCGGAAGGCGTGGATGTGAGCATCAGTTATACAAAACCCGGCGACGCCGTACTCATCAGCGGATATTTGGGCAATCACCACGCGTGCATACTTTCGGCGCGCATGGGTATTGAAAGCAGTATACTAAGCGACTGCGCGCCGCTTAACGCAATGGTTCAGGCGCTTCTGTCCGGCGGGGTGGAAGTACATTCCCTCAGGGACATTACGCGTGGCGGGCTTGCTTCCGTGCTGCATGAAGTCGCCATGGCGTCCAATGTCCATATCGCATTAACTGACGCCAAGCTCGCAGATCATCAGGTATCCGGCTTCTGCGATATCCTGGGCCTCGATCCTCTTTACATGGGCAACGAGGGCAAGCTTGTACTGACCGTGCCGGAACGGGACGCGGCACATGTGCTTTCCCTTATTCAGGCCTCGCCCTATGGCGCGGATGCTCAGATTATCGGTTCCGTACTTCCGGGTGGTCCTATGGTCACGCAGAAAACGCGTGCGGGCGGCAGCCGCGCGATAGAGCCGCTGCTGGGAGAAGGGCTGCCCCGCATCTGTTAAACGGCATTCTACAGATTGGAAAACGTGGTATACTGTTACCGTTAACAGTTTTATATTTTAAGCCAAACAGGAGGAGACAACATGGATCCTAAAGTCGTGGTCAAAAAGGCGCAGGAAAATCAAATCGTCATACCCGCGTTCAACATCCCGAATCTGAATATGACGGAGCCCATCATCCGCGCGGTGGTGGATGAAAACTCGGTCGCCATGATTCAGGTAGCGCGGCTGGAGTGGGAGAAGATGGAGGCGAAAAGCCTTCAGGCGGTTGCGGAATCCTATTTTAAATTCGCAGACGCCAACCATGTCATGCTGCATCTGGACCATGTGCCCGTCATAGACGAGGACCTGTTGCGTGTGGACTTTACGGATATCATCCGCCAGGCGCTCGACGCGGGCTATCAGTCCGTCATGGTGGACGGCTCCCGCCTGCCTTTCAATGAAAACATACGCGCCACGGCGGAGGCCGCAGCGGTTGCCCATGCGGCGGGCGTCCCCATAGAGGCGGAGCTTGGCGCGGTCATGGGGCACGAGGGCGGGGAAATGCCGCCGTATGAGGAGATATTCTCTCAAAAGCTTGGGTTCACCAGGCTGGACGAGCTTGCGGCTTTTGTAAAAGAAAGCGGATGCGACTGGGTCTCCGTCGCCTGCGGTAACTTCCACGGGGCAATCGCGGAAAGCAACCGGTTTGCCAAAAAGCCGGAAGCCCGGCTGGACGTGCCCTATATCGCGAAGCTCAAGGAAGCGGCGGGCATTCCGCTTGTGCTGCACGGAGGTTCGGGCATCAAAAAGGAGTTCGTGCTGGGCGGCGTCAAAAACGGCATCGCGAAAATCAACGTCGGCTCAGATCTCAGGCGTGCTTACCAGGTCGCGTTTGAAAAGCACAGCAGCGTAACGGAAGCGCAGCAGGCACTCTACGACACCACGCGGGCGTTCATCCGCAACGAGCTGGAGATTGCGAACACCAAGACTATCATTGGCTGAAAAAACTTTACCCAAAACAGGCGAATGGGAAAGTAGACTAGGAGAGCTGATTGTAAATGCAATCAGCTCTCCTTACATGTTGAAGGCAGCAAGGGCATTATTTGATCGTCTCAGCAGTAGCATTTACAAAACGAATCAGTGGCGCAATTTGGCTGCGATCAGAATAGTCATACGAGTTTTTTATGGCATCTTCGGTTCCCAGGTCGAGTTCAGATTTGTTTCTTTTCATTTTAAGAGCCGTTTTCAATAGCCCCATTAACATTTTATCTGTACCACGCATGTTCGTGTAATTCATGCCGCTTTGAAAATAGAAAAACGCTATGTTTTGATTGGCTGGTATATTTGTTTTTTCAAATCTTTCAATTTCTTCAGGAATAGCGGGGGTTGCTCCAGTGGCAAAAACTATAATTCTCTTATTTTTTAATAGAGTGAGATTGTTTTTAATGAATTTTATCCCATTTATTGTACCGGCATGGATACCTCCACCAAATACAATAACATCATATTGTTCGATTTCGGTGATATCGGCTCTTTCGAGCGGGATAGCATTGCTGTGCAAATCTTCGGCTATCCAATTTGCATATCTTTGGGTAAAACCAGTATTGGACTTATATATGACAATGATATTATTATTCTTCACTCCATGTTCCCCCTATATGTTCTAAGAACGATCGGCTTATGGAACAATACCTGGTAAGCAAAATCCATGCGGTTGAAAAGAAGATACCATAAAGCCCCATAGAAGTAAATTTGATTAGCCTCTATAGTCCGCCTGAGAAAAAAAGAATATGCAGTTTTAGGCGCATATGCGCCTTTTTTTGTTGCCGGAAGAACTTTTGAAATATTTAGCAATACTCACCCGGCTATAGGTTTGAGCCAACTAACTTGGGTTAAATCTCTAGTAACACACTAGGAATTTAAGTGATGAAATTCCTACCCAACAACAGAGAGGAGAGTTCTTATGTTTACGGCGCGAAAACACAGGATGCTTTCGCTGCTTACCGCGATATTTCTGTTTATGGCGCTTGCGCTGCCCAGTGTTGCGCACGCATTGGCGCCCAACGAGGTAACGGTAACGGTGAGCGCGGAAACCGTGACTGCCACAAAGGCGGAGACGGACGAAGACAATTTTGTGGACGGGACATATATGTCCCAGGACGAAACCACCATTATCCCCGACGCTTCGGGCAACGGCTATACGTATAACGGCTCAGGCGAAAACTCTACGGATGTATCGCTGGAGGGGAACCAGGAGGATCTTTCCATCGTTCAAAACGAAGAAACCGAGAATACCATACCCAACAGCGCCGTAACTGGTGCGGACGCTTCCTATGACGACACCTCAATCAACGGCAACGACATTTATCTTGGCTCCTACACTGGGGAAGGCGGTAGCTACTCTACCGATAATGAGGCATTTTATGATGAAGAGGGTATACCCCTATCCGGCGGGATTCCCGAAGATCAGGATGCTGTCACGGAAGACGGCTCAATGGTGGATGATATCCTTTTTAGCAACGGCGTAGAGCCCGATCCGGAGAAGGATTATCTGGTCATCGTAGGGGAAACCACCATTGAAGGGGATAAGACCGTCAAGGAAGTCTCCGTGACGGACGCGGAGGGCAATGTGCTTGAAGGCTATGAGGTGACGCTCGAAGCGGAAGGCACGAGGACGGATCAGATATTCGATTCCGAAGGTGGCGTATCCATTTCAGGCAAAACCAACGTGGTATTGAGCATCGACATCACCGGCAGTATGGCCGATGAACTTGGAGACAGCGACGTTACCAAGTGGGAAGTCCTCAAACAGGCCGCCACAGAGTTCATCGATATCCTGTATGGCATTGAACGCGACGGCTCCGGCAACATTACAAACCTTGCATCGCTCAATCAGAACATAGATCTGTCTCTGGTGGTATATTCAGGCGGCAACAATGATGTTGTGGCCCGTACCGTCACCGTTACAGGAACAGGCAGCAATGTGTTCACCAACGACAACGTAACGGAGCTTTTAAATTACTTTACAAGCTCTGCCTCCCGCACCGGGTTGACCGGTGGCACCGGCATGCTCAACAATGCCGGCACCAACGCGCAGGCGGGCTACATGGAAACCAGCGAGCTTGTGCAGGCGCTGATCGACGGCAGCGGTGGCTCCATCACAGGGGATAACATCCACGTGGTATTTATGACGGATGGGGAGGCCAATACCTACTACGACGATCCGTTGGATACTACAAGCAGCATTTCCTATAGCAACAATGATGATCAGAGAGAGGATGCCGGCGAACGGGCCTCCGAGGCCGCGATCGATCTGCTGGAAAAAGGCATATCGCTGCACAACGTTGTCATCAACGACAGCGACGAGGCGGAAGACAACATTGCTACTTATATGGATCCCAACAAGGAAGGCGGATACTTCAAAGGGCTGCTTGAAGACGGTGAAGATGTAGAGTACGATCTGTTTGATATCAACTACACCTGGGCCAGCACACCCGAGCAGATCATTGAAACCTACAAGAACATTGCCAACCAGATCGTCAACGACGCCATCGTAGCCGAGCAGGCGAAGGTAATAGACGTCATTCCCGCGGGGTTTGACATCTACTTTGTCAACGGCAACACCGAGCTCAAGGTGGTGGGTACGGACGCTGAGGGCAATACCATTATCGAATGGTACATCGGGGATCTGAAAAACGGCGTACGGGAAAGCACCCGCTACTTCCTCGTTCCCAACAGCACGCTGGGGGATGATTACACTTACGGCACGGCCTACACCAACGATTCCGCTATCCTCTTTGCCAAACCCGTGGTTTCAGGCGGGCAGGAGATAGCCATCGTACTGGATCGCCCAGCCATTGTGCTCGATCCCTTTGCGGATGATGACGCCGTGACGGAAAACTACAACAATAACTTTAACTTCAACCTGTTGAACGGCAGCAGCAGCGGGGCAAGCGGCGGCTCTACCTACAACCTGAAGGTGGACTCGTTTGACACCAACAAACTGCAGGCGGTGGGCACCAACGTATCCAACACAGCGGTGGTAGGCGTTACCAACGCCATGATTGCGGGCGTGAGCGCCAGCGTTACAGTAGACGGCTCAGGCAACTGGGTGTTTGAAAACGCACAGGTACGCGTTACCGTTAAACCCGACGGCACCGTAACGTATCAGCAACTCGGAGCATGGCCCGAAGTCTGGGGTACAAGCGCAAACATCACATTTGATTACAGCATCGGCTTTACGGCGGACGGTAACGGCGTCACGCTTATTGGCTCCCCCGGCACGGCTGCGGCCAGTGCGAGCATCGCGCTGAACCAGCCGACCGACCCCGGAGACGATGACGATGATGATGACATCCCCCTGGGCCCCGGTGATGACATTCCGCTCTCCCCCGGTGCTATTCCTTTGGGAGTTCCCAGTACCGGCAGCATCACGCTGACCGCCCCCCTGGTAGTACTGGTCGGCGCGCTGTTCCTCCTGGCTGTGACGTTGTTGCTGCGGCGGAGTGCGCAGAAGTAATGTAAGAGCAGATACGGAGCCCCCTGTAGCTCAACGGGCTCCGGTCTCATACCGTAACGCGCGTGCCCTCGCTTGGCTGAAAGCGGGGGCACATTTTTGCATAGCGCGTCGGCGGGGATATCTGCTTCCGGAATGCTTGGGCGGGTTGTATGCCCGCCCAAACGGTGGTATTCTTATGGACAGGTGCGGCATTCGGACCGGAACCGGCAGGAAAAGGAGAGAGGCGTGCGGCGGCTTATTCGATTTTTAGCTCCCTTTAAAAAGCAGATGATACTGGGCCCCCTCTTTAAGCTGACGGAGGCGGTTCTGGAACTTTTTATTCCTTTGATGATGATGTATGTCATAGACAACGGCGTCATGAAAGGGGATACGGCATACATCTGGCGGATGGGCGGCGGCATGCTCATAGTATCTGTTGTAGGGTACGGCTTTGCGTTTTTGTGCCAGTACTACGCCTCGCTTGCGGCCCAGGGGGTGGGCACAAACTTGCGCAATGAGGTGTTTCAGCACATCAACCGCCTGTCCTTCGCTGAGCTGGATAAGTTCGGAACGCCCACGCTCATCAACCGGGTGACGGTGGATATCAACCAATTGCAGTGGGCGGTGGCGATGCTGATCCGCCTGGTGCTCCGCTCTCCGTTTCTGTGCGTCGGCGGGTTTATTATGGCACTGTGGATCGACGTAAAGCTTTCTCTGCTCATACTGGCAGTTATTCTCGTATTTGCCCTGATTTTATACGTTGCCATGACGCGGGCTGTGCCCTTGTTTCGCCGTGTACAGCAAAGGCTGGACACGCTTTCACGTGTCTTAAGGGAAAATCTTTCCGGCGTGCGGGTCATCCGCGCGTTTTCTCGGGTGAAGGGGGAAAACAAACGGTTTTCAGAAGCTTCGGACGCGCATGCGGATGCCTCCATTTTGGTCAGCCGCGTCTCCGCGCTTGTGAACCCCTTGACTTCGCTTGTTTTAAACGCGGGCATCCTGCTGCTGGTTTATTTTGGCGCACTTCGTGTGAACAGCAACACGCTCACCACAGGTGAGGTCATTGCGCTTATTAACTACGTCATCGATATCTTGGCGTCCATGCTGGTGCTCGCAAATCTCGTATCCGTGTTTACCAAAGCGGCGGCCTCAGCCACGCGCGTCAATGAACTGTTTGATACAAAACCCTCCATTGTGGACGGCCCGGGCGTTTCGCCTTCCCCGGACGCGCCGCTGCTGGAGTTTCAGGACGTTTCCTTCCGGTATGCAGACGCTGCGGCGGACGCGCTGGAACATGTGAACTTTGTGCTCAACAAAGGGGAAACGCTGGGCGTCATAGGTGGGACGGGCGCGGGAAAAAGCACGCTCGCGACTCTCATATGCCGGTTTTACGACGCGACCGAAGGCCGCGTGCTGTTATATGGAGAGGATGTACGAAACTATACGCTTCCTGCGCTGCGCAAAATAATCGGTATTGTACCGCAAAAATCCGTGCTGTTCAGTGGGACGCTGCGGGAAAACCTCCTTTACGGCAACGCGCAGGCCACGGATGAGGAGCTGTTGGAAGCGCTGCGTATCGCCCAGGCGGAGTTTGTTTTGAAACTGCCGGAGGGGTTAAACACAAATGTGCTCCAGGGTGGCGTCAATTTCAGCGGCGGGCAAAAGCAGCGGCTGTGCATCGCCCGCGCATTGGTGCAAAAGCCCGCGCTGCTGATATTGGACGATTCCGCGAGCGCTCTGGATTATATAACGGAGGCTGCGCTAAGAAGGGAATTGAACCGGCTTGACGGTATGGCGGTGGTACAGATCACGCAGCGCGCCGCGAGCATCATCCACGCAAATCAAATTCTTGTA
Organism: Bacillota bacterium; assembly: GCA_023435025.1. GTDB lineage: Bacteria > Bacillota > Clostridia > Christensenellales > CAG-138 > JAEYLA01. The sequence goes on along the minus strand of JAEYSE010000030.1, from coordinate 79,294 downwards.
TTGGACGATGGCGACGTCGTGGGTCTTAATACGCATGAGGAACTCAAGAAGACGTGCCCGCTTTATCAGGAAATTTTAAGATCGCAGGAGCTTGCGGGGGAGGAGAGTGCATGAAAAAAGCCCCCGCCCTCAATAAAGCCCTGATTGCGCGCCTGTATGGCTACGTAAAGAAGTACAGGCGAATACTCGGCTTCGCGGTGTTAACCGCGTTTTTGGGCAGCGTACTCGCCCTGACCGGCCCGCTGTTGATGGGCCGGGCGATCGATTATATCATAGGCCCCGGCCAGGTTGAATTTGCACCCATATTGCGCTTGCTCGCCGTTATGGCTGCGCTGTATGTCGTTAGCAGCGTCTCGCAGTGGTTCATGCAGATGCTTTCCGCTGCCATCGCTTCCCGCACCGCCGCTGATATCCGCAAGGATGGCTTTTCGCGCCTTTCCATACTACCGCTCCTATATTTTGACAACCCCGCCCACGGGGACACCATCAGCCGCTTTACCAACGATATCGACGCTGTGGCGGACGGACTTACCCAGGCAATCACGCAGCTGTTTGCGGGCGTTGTCACGCTGTTGGGGACGTTCGGATTCATGCTTTCTCTTTCCGTACCCATCACGGCGGTTGTGGTGATCCTGACGCCGCTCTCCATATGGGTGGCGGGTATTATCGTAAGAAGCTCCACACGCATGTTCCGCGAACAGAGCCGCATCGTAGGCGAATTGAACGGCTATGTGGAGGAAATGGTCGGTGGTGGGCGCGTGGTGCGGGCATTCGGGAGAGAAGAAGCGTCAGAGGCGCAGTTTTCCGAAATCAACGCAAGGTTGTATAAGGTTGGGCAGCTTTCGCAGTTCTATTCCTCTCTTGCAAACCCGTCAACTAGGCTCATCAACCACACGGTATATGTCTGCGTGGGTGTTATCGGCGCGTTATTGGCGGTAGGAGGCGGCCTTTCTGTGGGCGCAATCGCAAGCTTCTTAGCGTATTCGGTGCAGTTTTCCCGCCCCATCAACGAGATCACGGGCATTACCACGCAGCTTCAAAGCGCCGCGGCCTCGTTGGAACGCGTATTTGCGCTTCTTGATACGCCGCCCCAGCAGCCGGATGCGCCGCAGGCAAAAGAAGACGTGCAGGCGCGCGGCAACGTGGAATTTCGTGACGTCAGCTTTTCCTATCAAAAAGACTCTCCGCTCATCGAGCATTTTTCACTGCGCGTTACCCCCGGCCAGACGGTGGCCATTGTAGGCCCCACGGGTGCTGGCAAGACCACGATTGTCAATCTCTTAATGCGCTTTTACGAAATCGATTCCGGCGCGATATTACTGGACGGCGTCGATATCCGGGACATAAACCGCGATGCGCTCCGGCGGTCATTCGGTATGGTGCTGCAGGATAGCTGGCTGTTCTCAGGAACCGTGCGGGAGAACATCGCCTATGGCAAGCCGGATGCTACGGCGGAGGAAGTGGAGCGGGCAGCCCGTGCGGCCCACGCCCACGGGTTTATAAGGCGGCTTCCGCTGGGCTACGATACGGTGATTGCGGAGGACGGCGGTAATATTTCAGAAGGACAGAAACAGCTTTTAACCATCGCGCGCGCCATGCTTTCCGACCCGCCTATGCTGATACTCGACGAAGCCACAAGCTCTGTAGATACGCGCACCGAGCAGCGCATCCAGCGCGCGTTCTTAGCGCTGATGCGGGGACGCACCAGCTTTGTTATCGCGCACCGGCTTTCCACAATACGGGGGGCCGACGTCATATTGGCCATGGACCAGGGCAAGATCGTGGAGACCGGCAGCCATGAGGAGCTGCTCAAAAAAGAAGGGTTCTATTACAGGCTCTATAACAGTCAGTTTGCGAAGTAAGTCAAGAAGATGGGTTTATTCTAAGGCGAGCACCGCAAATGCCCACATGTTGCTATCCAGATCCTTCTTGACCAGCATGGTTTGCGGGATGCTCCGCACTGTGCCCCCGTCTGGAGCGGGAATGATATACTCAATTGCGTAGGTTGCGTATGGAGCTGCGGGATCGGATACGTATTGTGTTTGATTGAGTCCTTTGATTGCGGCGCTGCCATTCTCAAAAGCATTTGGTACAGAGATATCCTCGGATAATGCATGCAATTGCAGGGTGTATGTGTCGTTTGCGCAGTATGCAAGCGCCATGCGCAGGCAAAAGTCAGTCGCCTCAAAATTCTGTAGGGTTTGCTCATAGGAATTCCGCTCATATTGCCGCGCATCCTGCGCCTGCAGAAAGAGGACAAGAAACGTGACGGAGCTGAGGAAAAAGAGGATGGTCAAAATATACGTTTTTTTCATATGCCCCTCCGCTTGATTGGGAATATACTATTTTACGCCTAATACCCGGCAGAGTCCACCGTCATCATGAGATCCAAGTAACGGAAAAAGCGTCCAGCCCGATGGCTGGACGCTTACTTGTATCCTTGTACTATTTTACCGCAACCTCCGGTACAACGCCTTTGCTTCCCCTACTGGCCGTAACCCGCTCGTGGAATCGGCCTCACTGAGCGAGCAGGCCGCAGCTGCCGTGCCAAGCTCTATCGCTTTTTTAAGCGCATAGCCCTGGTACGCGCCGTACAATACGCCGGAGCAGAACGCATCCCCCGCGCCGACGGTGCCTTTGATGTACCCTTCCGGCAGGCGCAGCCCGTCCACCTCAACATAGGCGTTTTCTTCGTCCAGCCCGTAGCCGCCCTCGGGGCAGTGAATGACCGCCCAGGTGGAAACGCCCATCTCCTTTAGATTGATTAGCGCAGTCTCAAGGTTTTCCCGAAGCAAACATCCATCCTCGGTACGAAGCGGGATGCCTGTCGCGGCGCTTGCTTCCAGCTCATTGATGATGCAGTAATCCGTGTACTTCAGCGCGGGTGGTACCAATCTTTTGGGCCGGTCGCTTGATTCGCTTACGATATCGATGGAGGTTTTGATGCCGCGCTGTTTTGCGCTGTGCAAGAGCCGTGCCATCTTCGTGCCGTACTCGGCATCCTCCTGGTCCAAAGCATTCAGCAGCATGATATAGCCGATGTGTAAAAGATCGCAGTCAAGGTTGTCCCAGTCGATGCGGCTTTCGTCAAACAGCGCGCTCGCGCCGTAATAGGTAAAGAACGTACGCTGCGTGGTAAGCATATCGTTGACGACGAGGGTAAACGACGTCTTGCCTTGCCTTTGAATGCGCGAGCGGTCAATATTGGGAAACTGCTCTAAGAGGGAGAGTATCAGCTCCCCGTCCTCATCCTCGCCAACCATGCCAAGTGCGGTCAACGGAAGCTTTGGGTCCAGCCGCGCGAGGTCGAATATGACGTTGCAAAGCGCGCCGCCGGTGCTCTTTGACATACCCTCAAACACCACCGCAAGCTCTCCCGCCTTGGGGTAGCTGTCGATGGGGTAGATATGGTCTACGATCATGTTGCCTGCAACGCAGATCCCCTTTTTCATAGTATCCATCCTGTGCTGGTTATTTTGCCGGGGGATATTCGTTGCACAACAGGTGGAGCGGCGCTTCGTCCTCCTCGATTTTCGGGAAGCGGCCCGCTTTGTCGTAGAAATTGTTGTCGTGCGTATCATCGTTACACATGGAGACTTCCACAACCAGCACGGTGCCGTGACCTTCTTCTCCCCAGAAGCGGTGGAAGAGGCCCTGGGTAAGCGTGATGCCCTGGCCGGGCAGCAACTTTAATTCATAGCCCGCGGGGTAGGTATAGGTCACGCCATCCACGCTCACCGTCACATCCGTATCGGCGAGGCCGTTGTCCTCTGTGGAGTTATAAAGCTTGATGATGAGGTTCCCGCCGCCGCGGTTGATGATATCCTCCATCTTGCTCCAATGGTAGTGCATGGGTGTTATTTGATTTTCGCGCACAACCAGGTATTTTTCCGCGTAGGGCTTGGGGTATTTCTTGGGGTTCTTCTGGTTTCCGTTGCGCGTGGTCACCAGCAGCAGACCGACCTTGTTAAAATCGCCCTCGCCGTAATCGGTGATGTCCCAGCCCAGCATATTGTCGCGGATTTCATCCGCTTCATGGCCCATATTCGCCCAGTCCTCCGGCGTCCAGCTGCAGAATGTGGGGAGGTGTACGTTCTGTTCCTTAAAAAAAGCAAGCGTTTCGCGCAGGATCGCGTTGATTTCAGACCGTTTCATATCTATGCTCCCTTTTCAGTTGTTTGAGTTTAAGGTTCGTCCGCAGGAATTATGCCTTTGATTTTGCCTGGTAGGTTGCGATCAGCACCGCGAACGCCATAAGGATACCGCGGATAACATACTGCGTGTATACGCTGATGTTGAGTATCGTCATACCGTTGATGATAACGCCAAGGAATATGATGCCGATCAGCGTGCCCCACGCCTTGCCGATACCGCCTAGCATGCTTGTGCCGCCGATGACAACCGCGGAAATGACGTCAACTTCCCAGCCGCGCCCGAAGCTGAACGAGCCCGAAAGCACCTGCGCGCTGTTCATGAAGCCGCCCAGCACGCACATGAGCTGTACGGTGACGAACGCGACAGCCTTGGTTTTGAACACGTTGATACCCGAAAGGCGCGCGGATTCCGGGTTGCCGCCCACAGCATATATGGAGCGGCCGGTGGTCGTATAGTTCATAATGAAGAATATTGCGGCAAACACAAGCAACAATATGACGCCGGGTATGGGGAAACCCTGCACGCCTCCTATTTTGCCTGTGCCAAGGTATACAAACCATTGGGGATACTGGTTGGCGATGGGAAAGCCTTCGCATAGTATGCCCGCCAGGCCGTAAAGAAGGTTCTGTGTGGCCAGCGTCACGATAAATGCGGGCATTCTGAACTTGTGCTCTGCAATCGCGTGTATGACGCCAACGACGATGGCCGCAGCGAACGCGGCTAAGATTCCCAAGATGGCCGCGGCGTCCACGCTGACGCCAAGGGCGGTGGGAATATCCCGGCAGAACCGTGCCACGATTACGCCTGCGAGCGCGACGGTGGAGCCGATAGAAAGATCGATCATGCCGGCGATGATGACCATCGTCATGCCAAACGCGATAACGCCCTTTAATGAGACGTTTCTGAGTATGTTCATCCAGTTGCCTATCGTCATGAAGGACGGGCTTGCAAGCCACATGGTCACCACCAGTATCACAAGCAGCACTTCTATGATGTGATCCAGAAGAAAGTTCCTTGCCCTTTTGTTCTGCAGCATTACTCCGTTACCTCCATGTTCATGGCATATAAGCTTTCAATATTGATTTTGATCGGCTTGTTTTGCAGCATTATTCCGCTACCTCCATGCTCATGGCATACAGGCTTTCAATGTTGATTTCGTCCGGGCTGACTTCCCCGGTGATGCGCCCACCGCGCATAATCAGTATTCTGTGGCAGACCTCTAGTAGCTCTTCGAGCTCCGAGGAAACGAATATGGTGGAAATGCCCTTTCTGGACTGTTCCCACATGATTTCAAATATCTGCTGCTTTGCAGAAACGTCAATCCCGCGTGAAGGTTCGTCGTACATCATGATATCGGGCTGGGTGTTGAGCCAGTTGCCCACGACGACCTTTTGCTGGTTGCCCCCTGAAAGCGAATTTGCGGAATTTTTCGGATCCGGCACCTTAATCTGGAGGTCCCGTATCTGATCGGACGCGGCATTGAGGCGCCTTCTTCTGTTTTCCACCCAACCGTTAGAGAGACGTTCCATGCTCGCGTAGCAAAGATTGTCGTTGATGGAGTGAATCAGCACCAGCCCTTCCGCCTTGCGGTTTTCGGGCGTAAGGCCAAGTCCCGCCTTTTTCATGGAAATCGGGGAGGCTCTGCGCGGCGCTTTTTTCCCTTTCACGATGATTTCACCGGAGGTATACGGGTCAGCGCCGAATATGCTCTTTAATAATTCCGTCCTGCCTGAGCCGAGCATGCCCGCAATACCGAGCACCTCGCCTTTTTTAAGAGAGAAGGAAATGTCCTCAAACTTGCCGGTACGGGTGAGGTTTTTTACTTCCAGCACCGTTTCGTCCTGTACATTCAAATCCTCGGGCCGTTGCTTGATGGTGACGTCGCCGAACATCATGTGGAGTATGCCGCGGTCGTCGATTTCGCTGATATTGGCGGAACCAATCAAAAGGCCATCCCTCAATACCGTCACGGTATCGGCGATTTTAGGGATTTCATGCAGCTTATGTGAAATATAAATAATGATAACGTCCTGCTTTTTGAGTTCGCGTATGGCCTCAAACAAAGAGGAGACTTCGTGCGCCGCAAGCGCGGAGGTAGGTTCGTCCAGCATTAAAACTTTGGGGTTGTAGCTCATAGCCTTGGTGATCTCCACCACTTGGCACTGCCACATGCTCAGCCGGGACACGCGCTCCTTCGGGTCGATATCCACCTTCATGCGCTTTAACAGGTCTGAGGCCATGCGATGGGCGGTGCGCCAGTCGATCATGCCATTTTTCTTTGGCATGCGGCCTAAGAAGATGTTTTCGGTTACGGTAAGCCCGGGCACCAGACTCATTTCCTGGTATACTACGGCAAGCCCTTTTGCATAGGCTTCGGACGGGCTATTAAAATGCAGCTTCTTATCATCCAGGAACATATCCCCGGAGGTGGGGGTTACCACGCCTGCGAAACACTTTACTAAAGTGGATTTGCCCGAGCCGTTCTTCCCCAAAAGCGCGTGCACCTTCCCGCTGTCAAAGCTTACGGAAACGTCGTTAAGCGCTACGCATCCCGGATATTCTTTTACGAGGCTGTTAGTTCTGAGTACGGCCATGTTTGATCCGCCTTCCAAAAGATAAATAACACGAGCATTACGGTAAAACTGTTAGATAATTCTCCATTTACACACTGTTTTCCTGCCCGGCGTTGGCCAATTTTTCCTGGCATGGAATATGGCGCTATTTTGCCTCCCACAAAAATCCGGCCGGTATGACAATCATACCGGCCAGATTTAATTGAGAAAGACTTACAGGCCGTTGTCGGAGCGCCATTTGTTGACGCCATCGAGGTCGCCCTTAGAAAGAACGGTGCCGGGTACGAACTGTACCTTGCCCTTGGTGTCGGAGATGTCTTCGCCTTTGATGGCCTTGATAAGTGCGGTCATCGCGTTGAAGCCCTGGCCGTAGGGATCCTGCGTCACAACGGCGTACAAGGGGCTTGCGGCGTCGAGTATCATGCTGGAGATCTGGTCGCTTCCGTCATGACCGAACACCAGAACCTTATCCGCGAGGCCTGCGTTGACAACGGCCATGGTGGAACCGATGGTGCCGCCGTCGTTCACGGTGATGATAACGTTGAGGTCCTGATTGGCGGTGAGGATGCCGCTCGCGGTTTCAAGGGCGGTGTCCTGCATCCAGGCGTCCTGATCGGCAACGATTTCATACTTCACGCCGCCCTCTTCGAGGCCCGCGAGGTAACCGTTGACGCGTGCGGTGGACTGGTCAACCAACAGGGACTTGAACTGTACGATGGCGAGCTTGATGGTGGCGTCGCCGAACTTTGCCTTGATGGCTTTCGCGGCTTCGGCGCCTACGAGCTTGCAGTTGGTGAAGTCATCGGAGCAATAGCCGCCGGCGATGAAGTCCGCACCTTCGAGGTTGAGGTTGGTGATGGCGATCTGCACGCCCTGGGCATTGGCGTCACGCAGTGCTGCGATGGAAGCGTCGGAGCTCAAGGGAGCGATTGCGATGCCTTTCACGCCCTGGCCGACATAGGTGTTGATAAGTTCAACTTCCTTGGCCTGATCGTTGCTGGTGTTGGCGGTGAGGCATTCTACGCCTGCTGCCGCAGCGGCATCAACATAGCCCTTGGTGAGCATGTTCATGAACTGGTCATCCTGGAACACCACGCCCGCGACCTTGATGGCTTCTGCGGCGGGCTCGGCGGGGGCTTCCGGAGCGGGAGCGGCCGGAGCTTCGGTCGCGGGGGCTTCGGGAGCCGCAGGGGTTTCTGCAGCGGGCGCAGCGCAGCCGAACGCGGCAAGGGACATGCTCAGCACCAACAGCAATGCGATAGACAGCTTGATGTGCTTCATTTCATTTTCCTCCTGATTATTGTTCATTCGCGTTATGCGCGAAATTGATGATCCGGGGCAAAGAAAGCAGGGCAACCGATGTTGCGACAGATATTTATTTTTTTTAATTAATATAAGTAGGAATACCTGAAGCAAGCAAGGGTTCGGTCTTTCGCGCGGCAGCCGCGCGACGCGGTGTGTCGATCTATAGCGAAACGGGCTGTTTTGCTCGTCTACATAGCGGCGCAACGATGTTTCCCGCTTGCATATCGTATCACGCTATTTGTGTATTTGCAATAATATTTTTAATTGATTTAATATAACTTATTATATCAGCCCGTGATTTCAGAACCGATTTTGAATAATGTGTATTTATATGACGCCATTTTTCTTGTAATCTCGAAAGAACTATGCTATAAAGAAAATAATGTATGCTACTTATACTTAAGATTCACGAACTGTTTATTAATCGGAATAATTATCGGTTTGTCCGGAATAAAACTGAGGCGTATGGAATGGGAAAAATAAACAGTCAAACCATGAAAATGAACAATGCCCGCATTGTGCTGGATGCGGTGCGCAAACGCGCGCCAATTTCGCGCGCGGAGCTTGCAAAGGAGATTGAGCTGACGTCGCCCGCCGTTACCAATATCGTGGCGGCGCTTATCAAAAACAATGTCCTGGTGGAAACGGGCGTCGCAAACGCATTAAAGGGTCGCCGGCCAATCATGCTGGACATCAACCCGGAGGCGTACTATCTTGCCGGGGCGGTGCTCACCACGGACGGCATTAGTTTTGTGCTGTGCGATTTCAAGGCGAGCCCCGTCATGAATTATGAAATAGAAGTGGATCGGTATGCCCCCAAGGAAGCGATATTAGATAATATCGTGCAGGGCGTCGAATACCTGCTCAAAAAAGGCGACATTGAAAAGGAGCGGGTATTGGGTCTTGGCGTGGCGGCTCCCGGCCCGCTTGATTCGCGCAACGGCATACTCATCAACCCGCCCAATTTTCCGGATCTTAAAAATGTGGCTATCTGCTCCATACTGGAAGAGCGCCTCAAAATCCCCTGCTGCTGCGACAGAGAAACAAATGCTGCGGCGCTAGCGGAGGCGGGCTTCGGGATGGCGGCCTCCTATAAGACAATGTTTTATATGACGCTCTTTAAGCAGGGAATTGGCGGCAGCCTTGTGACCAACGCAAATGTCATACATGGGTTTAAGGATGGCGCAGGGGAGATCGGCCATATGCTCATTGAGCCCAATGGCCCGCGCTGCACCTGCGGTCAGTACGGATGCCTGGAAGCCATGGTCAAAGGGGAAGCGCTTATCAATGAGGCACGTACGCGTATCAAGCTGATGGACAACTGCAACCTTCCCGTCCCCTGCGATGTGGAGGCGCTACGCCTGGAGGATATCTTCCGCCTGAGCGATCTCGGCATCCCGCTGTTTGTGGATATCATTGACAAAGCCGCACGGACAATTGCCATAGCGTTAGGCAATGTCGTGACGCTATTTAGCCCCGAACTCATTGTGTTGGGCGGGACACTTCCCGGCCTGAGCGAACGGTTCATAGAGCGCATCCGCACCTACACGCGTGGGCGAAAATACCCGCAGCACGCAAAAGATGTGCTCATTGAAGCCTCGTCTTTGGGTACGCTCGGGTGCGCAATTGGCGCCGCCGTACTCGCGCTTGAAGCGTTTGAGGAAAAGCTATGCGCCGACCCGCAGGAGTAAAGCCCAAAGACCAACTATAAAGCCGAAAGCCCGCCTGGTTTTGGCGGGCTTTCTTATGCCTGCGTATCGATCAGCGAATTGAGCGCCGCGCGGATCTCATTGTAGCTGGTACAGCGGCAGATGTTGCTTTGCAGCCATTCCTCCAGTTGATGTTCCTCCGGCTGCGGGTGGTGAGCAAGCAGCCCATGGGCCACCATCAAAAATCCGGGGGTGCAGTAACCGCATTGGAACGCGTTGTGTGAAACAAACGCCTGTTGCACGGGCGCGGTTCCATGGAGCCCCTCTACGGTGAGGATATTATGCCCCACGCATTCCACCGCCAGCACCAGACAGGATTTTGCGGGCCAGTTGTCAATCAAAACCGTACACGCGCCGCAGTCTCCGTTTTTGCAGCCGGGCTTCGCGCCTGTTAAGCCCAGCTCTTTGCGCAGCACGTCCAGCAGCACGTCGGAAGGCCGCGCCATAACGGTACGCGGTTCACCGTTGACGGTGAGTGTAATGACGGTCTTACCTTCGTATACTTTCATGCGCCTTTTCCTTCCAGGCTGTTGTTCTCCCATGCCAAGAGCACGTTCTCTAAAGTCTGTTGCAGAATAAAAAGGCGGTATGCACCGCTGGCTTCGGCATCCGTCACGGGTTTTGCGGGCAAATGCTTTACTGCTGCCTGTACGCGTTCCGGTATGGGTTTTCTTCTGTTGTTGAGCGCTGCTTCCATTTTAGCGCTCCGGAATGGAAATTCGCATACGCCGGAGAACGCAATACGCAGCTTCTTGCGAAAGACCATCGCCGTCACGTTCACAAGCGGGTAATCGATCTTTTCGCTGGGCGCTTTCTTGATATGCGCAAAAGGCGCACTAAGCGCGCTTACGGGAACAATCGCCTGCACGACCAGTTCGCCCGGCTTCAATTGCAAGCGATCCTGAAATACGTCGCCAAACGGTACGGTACGCGTTCTATTGCCGGAGGAGAGCAGCAGCTTCGCGTCAGAAACCAATAGCGGCAGGCTGGTTTCGCGGTAACGGATGGACCCGCATAGGTTGCCGCCCAACGTGATGCGGCACTGGTTGGTATGGTCCGCCACACGCCCGCAGGCGTTGCCCAGCATATGAAAGCGTTTTGAATCCTTGATGGCAGTGAGCGAAAGTGCCGCGCCGATGATCAGATGCTTTCGGTCGGATTCCAACATCCTGCATTCGGGAATATCTTTATAGTCGATCACGACGTCGGGGCATATGCTGCCCGCGCGGCTCATGGTGATGATCTCGCTGCCGCCGCCGTAGTAATAGACCCGCTTGCCATCTTTCGTATATGCTTTGTACGCTTCGGCGGCCTCTTTTAGGGTATTTGGTTTGCAGTAAATAAAATCGTGCGGGATCATTACTTCCCTCCTTCCGCTATACGCCAGAGCCGTTCAGGCGTGAGCGGCAGCGTATCGATGGGCTTGCCTAGGGCGGCTGTCAGCGCGTTTGCAAGTGCCGCGGACATGCCGATAATACCGTGCTCCGAGAACTTCCGCACGCCGTAAGGAGAATTTTCTTCCGGCGTTTCTACAAAGCCCACGCGATATTCCGGTTCCTGCCCGATGTGCAACAGCTTGTAAGTGCGTAAGTTTGGGGTGGTCAGAATGCCTCCTTCATCGTACTGGTAGGCTTCGCGCGTGGCCATGGAAACACCCATCGCCATACCGCCCGCAATCACGCCCCGCATGGCCTCGGGATTAATCGCACGGCCAATGTCCATCACGGTCGTCGCGGAGAGTATACGGTAGGTATATTCCTTTGTGTCCACCTCCACCTCCACGGCCTGAGCGCCGACCGACCAGGAAGGCCCCGGCTTCCCCTTGCCCGAAACCTCGTCCAACAATGTCAGATCCTTGAATAGGAAGCTCCCGCGCCCGAGCGCCGGCTCTCCCATGCAGGAACCATCCTTCGCCTGGTAGCCGTTCACGATGTCCTTGAATGGGATAAACGCTTCCGGCGCACTTTTTTGATACACGCGTGCGTGCGCCACCTCGATTTCTTCTTCCCTGCAGCCAAGGGCAAGAGCGCCGTTGCGCTTCAATTGGGCGATGATATCGTCCGCCGCCGCGCATACGGCGGTTCCTGCCATGTGCGCAGTCATGCTCGCTACCGTCTTCCAGTGCTCTGGGTTTAGGCGCGTATCCACCGGGAAGGAAACGTGCACCATGCTGGGCTCTATCTGCAGCTTTTCCGCAAACAGCTGCGCAAGCAGCGTCTGTCCGCCGGAACCTATTTCCACCACCCCGGTGTTCATGTTGAAGCTTCCGTCCGGGTTGGGGGTGACGAGTGCGCCGGAAATGGCATTGGTCGGCGGAACCTCGCACTTCCACAAGCAGGCCATTCCCTGTGCGCGTACCGTGTTTTCTTTTACCGGGATTACCCTTCCGCTTTCCCATTTCGCGAGTGTCTTGAGTGATTGAAGGCAGGCTGTAAGGTCTCCCATATTGCCGCTGGTGGCGATGACCTGCGTAGGCGTTTCCCCGCCGGAACGGATGGCGTTCCTCTGCCGAAGCACAAGTGGGTCCATTTTGAGCTTGCCTGCAAGCATGTCCATTGTGCGCTCAATGCAGAACGTGAACGAATCGTGCCCGAACCCGCGGTACGAGGTGGTGAACGTATGGTTGGTGTATACGCAATACGCGTTGCAGGACAAGTGCGGGATATCGTACGGCCCCGTGCAGTCCACGGCAATGGCCTTTGTCATATAGGGTGCGCTGTCGCTGTACGCGCCGCAATCCACCCAATAAAGAAGGCGCGCGCCCTGCAATATGCCTTCCCGGTTTGCGCCCAATGTGAGTTCTGCTTCCAGGCCTATGCGGCAGGGGGCGGTATGGAATTCTTCCTCGCGCGGGAGGGTGACGCGCACCTTTTGGCCGCCAAGCTTTTTTGACGCAAGGTACGCCAGGAATTCCAGCACGACAGGCGCTTTACCGCCAAAGCCGCCGCCCACAAACGACGTCCGGACTTCTATTTTTCCGCTCTCGAGCGCGAACGCTTCCGCGAGCTGCGTGCGCACCGCGTAGGGTGCCTGAGAAGAGGCGGATATCACCACTGTGCCGTCCGCCTTGATCTCCACTTCGGCGCAATGCGTTTCCATGGCTGCGTGCGCGGAAGGGGGGAGGAAAAAACGCTTAGTGATGACAACGTCGCTCGCCGCCAGCGCGTTTTTCACATCCCCCTTTCTGATCTGGCATTCGCTTGCGATATTGCTGTTCTCAACGGGATAAATATCCGTTTTTACGCGCCGGTAAGCCTTTGGATTTTCATGAATTCGCGGTGCGTTCGCTTTCAATGCATGGGAAGGGGTCAACACTGGCATAAGAGGCGTATAGGTAACATCAATCAACGCGAGTGCCCGGGCAGCTACGGCTTCTTCCCGCGCGACGACAAGCGCCACAGGCTCCCCTGCGTAGCGGACTTTTTCCCGCGCAAGTATGGGCCGGTCCTGCAACAGGGGGCCTACCGTGCGGGGACATTCAGCTCCGGTCAGCACGCAAAGTACGCCGGGCTGCGCCTCTGCTTTTGATACGTCGATGCGCTCGATTTTCGCGTGGGCATGCGGGCTTGTGAGCAACCGAGCAAACGCCGCGCCATTTCCCGGCAGATCGTCAGTGTAAACAGCGCGGCCCGTAACCTTGTCCCAGGCGTCCAATCTGGTTACATGCGTTCCGATAGCTATGCTCAAAAGAATGTTCCTTTCATGACTAAATGCGTGGTTTTTACATAGTTTGCGCAGTTTTGGACAGATTAACCAAGACAAAAAGGCAAAGGAGCGTTCTTTATGAATCCGTTTCTGGAAAAGCCCGGATCGGTGTTCGAGGGGATCATGGATTGGTCCACCGTCTACCCAAAACCATACGATAAGCGCACGGTTGACCCGTACACCAAGGTCCGCATCCATATTAATGAACGGCATCGAGGTGGAAAGCACCATGTTCAAGCATCAGCTTCACCGCCACTGCACGGACAACGACGTACGGCGCGAGGTGGCGCTTTCCCGACGGGTGGAACAGCTGCAGCAAAAGCACGTCAACTGGCTCAAGCCAATCGACGAAACGACGCTTGAAACCACAATCGGCTACGAGCATGTCGCAGTGGATCTGACTGCCTGGCTTGCAGAGAACGAGCCCGACGCGTATGTGAAGCAGGCGCTGGATTTTGCGCTGCTGGAGGACTTTGATCATCTGTACCGGTACGCAAACCTTCTCGATCTTGACGCAAACATCCCGGCAGAGGGGCTGGTGAAAAGCTATGTGGAAATTACGCCGGGCAGGCCGACGATTGCGGAGCACAGGCATCCGTATGATTCCGTGAAAATGCACATCGACTGCAAGACGGCGGATATCAGGACAAAGCTCAATACGCTCATTATCACCGCGGGCGAGCAGCAGACGATGAACTTTTATATGAACCTTGGCAACACGTATCAGAACGATCTTGGCCGGAAGCTTTACCTTGAAATCGCTCAGATCGAGGAGCAGCATGTGACTCATTACGGTTCCTTGCTCGACCCCAACGCGACATGGCTCGAAAGCATGCTGATGCACGAGTATATGGAGTGCTACCTCTACTATTCGTTCTATCAGGATGAGCTTGACCCGAACGTGAAATCCATATGGGAAATGCATTTTACCCAGGAAGTCGCGCAGCTTCATAAGGCGGCGGAGCTTCTGCAAAAATACGAGAACAAGGAGTGGCAGTCCGTCATTCCCGGCGGGGAGTTTCCGAAGCTCTTGCAGTTCCATGATACGCGGGATTATGTACGCAACATTCTAGGCAGCCAGATACTCCTCACCGCCAACCGGGAGGATTACGCGGATGTAAATAAAATTCCGCCCTCCCATGAGTTCTTTGCTTTCCAGAACCGGATGAATCACGATGTCCATGCGGTGGCGAGCCACAAGGTCATCTACCAGCACCAGCAGACATTTAATATCGATTACCGCGCGGAGGTTGGCCACAATCCCGTCCAGGCGCTCACCGACCGGACAAAGGACAACACCGAGATCGCGCGCACACAGAACGGATAGACTGAAGAAACGGCGTAGGGCAGGGCGGGGAAACCGATCCGGTAAATCGGTTCTAAGTCCTAGGGTTGGATGGAGCCCCCAATGCAACCGCGTACATTTTAGACAAGCTGAAGCGGGCGGTATTGCCGCTCGCTTCAAGTATGTTTAAGGCGCGTTGAAAGCGTAATGGTCCGATGGTACAATGGGGGAAACAACATGCGCCGTGGCGCATCAGAAGGGCTAGGAGGGAAGATACATGGAGAAAAACTATCGCGCGGAGCTGACCGGCGTATTCGGCTGCCCGGTGGACGAAAACCCAACCGCCATAATGCAGGAGGCGGCGTTTCAGGCAAAGAACCTGAACTGGCGGTATCTGATCCTGCTGGTGGAGCCCGCCGCGCTTCATACCGCATTTGAAGGCATGCGTGCGATGCACTTTGGCGGTATCAACCTGACGGTGCCGCATAAGGTGGAGGCCATGAAGTATGTGGATGAATTGAGCGATAAAGCGAAGCTCATCGGCGCTATCAATACCGTCGTCAACCGAAACGGCGTGCTCTACGGAGACAATACGGACGGCGCGGGTTTTGTGGAGGGCATGCGGAAGAACGGGATAACTTTAATTGGAAAGACAGCGGTTGTGCTGGGGGCGGGCGGCGCTTCCCGAGCGATCTGCGTGGAATGCGCGCTGGCAGGTTGCGCCCGAATCCTGCTGTTCAACCGTACGCTGAAAAAGGCCGAGGAAATTGCGGCTGTCGTCAACCAAAACACCGCCTGCAAAGCGGAAGCCTTCCTGTGGGAACCGGGGCTCCGCATCCCCCAATGCGATATTCTGATCAATGCCACATCGATTGGGCTGTATCCCGACCCATCCGCCCCGGATATCCGCTATGAGGATATCACGCCGGATATGGTCGTGCAGGATATCATACCCAACCCCGCAAATACGCCCTTTTTGCAAAAAGCGAAAGCGCGTGGCGCAAAAGTATACGACGGCCTTTCCATGCTGGTAGAGCAGGGCGCCATAGGCTTCAAGCTCTGGACGGGAGAGGACGCGCCCACAGATGTGATGTATGCGGCGCTCGAAAAGGAGTTTAGCTAAAAATACGAAAGGCCGGGATTGTCCCGGCCTTTCTATATGAATGCTTTCTTTTGCTTCTGTTCATTCCCAGAAAGAACAGAAGAGGGTCCGGGGCAAAGCGCTGGAGTATTCTACAGCTTTGCTAACGCCGCCTCATCCCCCACCAGCGTCACGCCGGGGTGAAGCTGCAACACGGAGGCGGGGACGGCGGGGGAGACCTCGCCGGTAAACGCCTGCTTCACAATATCCGCCTTGTCCGCACCCGAAACGATAACCAGTATGCGCCGCGCCTGCATGATGGACTTGATGCCCATGCTGTACGCGTAGCGGGGCATGTCCGCAATGCTGTCAAATAAACGTGAATTTGCCTGCAATGTGCTTTCGGTCAGCTTGACGCGGTGGGTTTCAAGTGCGAAGGCGTGCCCCGGCTCATTAAAGCCGATGTGCCCGTTGTGGCCGATGCCCAAGAGCTGTAAATCAATAAAACCGAGCTTCTCCAACAGCGCGTTGTAACGGGCACATTCCTTTTTTTCGTCCGGCTCAAGCCCGTTTGGAAGATGCACGTTTTCCTTTTTGATGTTGATTTGGGAAAACAGGTGTTCCCACATGAAATGTGCATAGCTTTGCTCGTGATCGGGCGCCAAGCCGCAGTATTCGTCCAGGTTGACGGTGCGAACTTGCGAAAAATCGATATCGCCCTTTTTGTACCACTCCACCAGCTGCCTGTATACGCCAATCGGTGTAGAACCCGTAGCGAGACCCAATACGCTGTCCGGCTTCATGATGACCTGCGCGGAAAGTATGTTCGCAGCCTGCCTGCTCATCCCGTTGTAATCCGGCATCTTTATGATTTTCATGCCGCCACCCCTTCCAGTATGCTTTGGAACAAACGGATGCACGTTTGCGCGTCCTGCTCGGAGGACATTTCGCTGCACAGCCGCAACAGCGGCTCCGTGCCGGAAAAGCGCGCCACCACCCAGCCGCCGTTTGCGAAATACACTTTGCAACCGTCCAGATACGAGACCTTCTGTATTTCAAACGGGAAGCGCGGAAGCTCCTTTTCCTCTAAAAGCCTGCGGCTTAACGCCTCCTTTAGTTTGGGCGTGAGTATTACTTCGGCTTCCGCGGTATAGACGGAACCAAACCGGTCGGTGATTTCACGGTAGAGTTCCGAAAGCCGCTTGCCCGTCTTCGCCATCATCTCCGCCAGCAGGGCTGCGGCGTATATGCCGTCCTTGCCCCGGATATGCCCCTTTACAGTAAGACCGCCGGACGATTCGCCGCCGATAATCGCGCCGACCTCCTCCATTTTGGAGGAAATATGCTTAAAGCCCACCGGCACTTCATAGCAGACCTCGCCGTAGCCCTTCGCCACGTGATCCAGCAGGTGCGTGGTTGAGTTGTTACGCACCACCGGGCCGCGCCAGCCACGGTACTGCATGAGGTAATAGTAGAGCAGCACCAAAAGGTGGTTTGGGTGCACGAACTCGCCTTTGTCGTCGATCACGCCGATGCGGTCGGCGTCGCCGTCGGTGGCGATGCCGATGTCGCATTTGTTTTCCATCACGAAGTTGCTCAGCGAGTTTAAAGTATCCACGTTGGGCGCGGGGAGCCTGCCCCCAAAGAGCGTATCGTGTCTCTCGTGTATGGCGTACACCTCGCAGCGCGCGGTCAAAAGTATGGTACGAAGGCTTGTCTGGCTCACGCCGAACATCGGGTCGAAAGCGATCTTTAAGCGCGCGGATTTAATGGCCTCCACATCCACGAGCGAGAGTATGCTGTCTATGTACGCATTCTGCGGGTTGATCTCCTCAATGAGCCCGGCCGAGCGACCCTGCGGATAGGGAAGGGTTTTCACTTCCTGCACCCGGTCTATATAATCCTCCAGCTTTCGCGTTATGATCTCCTCCGCATCCCGCCCGCCGAATGTAAACAGCTTCACGCCATTGTAAATGGCGGGGTTATGGCTGGCGGTGATCGCCATCCCGTACTCGAGCGAATAGAGCTTCACGGTATACATAATGAGCGGGGTGGGGGCTTCGCGGTCTAATATTCTGCAAAGTATGCCGTTGCCAGCAAACACCTCTGCGGCCCACATGGCGGCTTCCTTGGATAAAAAGCGCCGGTCGTAGCCGATGCATATGCCCTTTTCGGCCTTTCCCTCGTCCTGCATCATGCGGCAAAGGCCGCTCACCAAAAGCTGCAGGTTGGCCTTTGTAAACTCATCCGCGATGATGGCGCGCCACCCGCCGGTTCCGAACCTGATCATAGTGTTACCCCATTTCGATTGCGATATCGCACGCTTCGCCACGATTGATGAGCGGGATTTTTTCCACCCGCTGCCCGTCGATGGTAATGGACTTTACTCCCTTTTCCACGCCGCGCGGGTTGCTGACTTGGATGTGGTAGGTTGCGCCACGGTAGACTCGCGTGATGGAAAAGCCCTTCCAGTCTTTCGGGATACAAGGGTCTACAGTTAACCCGTCAAACCCCGGCTTGATGCCCAGCATGTATTGCGTGGCGCTAAAATATGCCCAGCCCGCGCTGCCCGTCATAAACGGATGCCGCGCCCGGCCAAATGCCGTATGCGCGCGCCCCATGACAAATTGGCAGTAGGTGTAAGGCTCGGCCTGGCGAATCTCTATTTTATCGTTCTGGTTATAGGGGGAGAGCGCGTCGTAATACGTCATGGCGGTATCCCCGCGGCCCAATATGCATTCTGCCGCCCACGCCCACGGGTTGGGGTGGGAGAATATCGCGCCGTTTTCCTTTACGCCCGGATACACGCGGGTCACAAAGCCGATCCCCTCGTCGGGCTCGGTGTAGGGCGGTGCGTTGAGCATCAGGCCGTATTCCGTAAAGAGATATTCCCGGACTGCGTTCATGCAGAGTCTACCGCGCTCGGGAGAGGCTGCGCCGGAGAGCACCGCCCATGCGTTGCTCTCCAGGTGCACCTTGCCCTCTTTATCCCCGGAAGTACCTATTTTGCGCCCGTCCGCCGTGATGCCCCGGATGTACCACGCGCCGTCCCACAACACTTCCTCAGAGCGGCGCCTGACGTCACGGGCCATAGCGGAAAAATAGCTTGCATCCTCTTTCCGCCCCAAATGCTCAGCAAGCTCCACGAACTGAATCAGCGCCCAGTAATGCAAAAAGCTCACCATCGCACTCTCACCGCCGCCCAAATTCAGGCAGTCGTTCCAGTCCGCCCGCAGCCCCTTTGCAATGCCGTTGGGGCCGGTTTCCCGCGCGGTGAACAGCAGGATGCGCTTTAAGTGGCCGTATATGGTGTCCTCGCCTTCGTCCGCATAGGGAAGCACGGTGGAAAGGAGTTCAAAATCCCCCGTTTCCTTCACATAGTTCACCACCGCGCCAACAAGCCATAGCGCGTCGTCGGAACAGGCATCCTTTAACCCATGCACATAGCTTGATTTTTCCGGCGTCGGAATGACGGTGGGGGATTTGAAGGGTTTCTCTTCCTCAGGCTCGAACCACCTTGGCTCAAATAGGTGCAGGCCGTAGCCATGGGAGGTGAGCGCGCGCATCAGCTGCAGGATGCGCAGCTTGCAGCCCTCCGGTTCGGAGTGCGGTATGGTCATGGCGTCCTGGGCGGTATCGCGGTACCCCAGGCCAGTGCGTCCACCCACCTCTATGAAGGAGGAAAAGCGGGAGAACAGCACGTTAATTTCACTCTGGTACAGCGTCCAGATGTTTAGTAGTTCGTTCATGCCCGGGTTGGGGGTTACAACCTGCAAACGGGAAAGCCTTTCTTCCCAGAATGCTGCAAGCTTATTCCCCTGTGCATCCACGGCTTGCGCGTTGCCGTATTTCTCGCGCATATTTACGCCCGCTTCCACTCGCCCTTCGCCCAGCAGGAAGAAAAAGCGCGTTGTTTCCTCTGCACTCAGTGCAAACTTTTTGTGCAGCGCGCCGCAGTGGTTGCCGCCCTTTTCATAGCTGCCCGAACATTCCCCGCGCTCCACCGCCGCCGGGTTGCGTTCCGTGCGGTAGGGTCCTATAAAGCTGTCCCGTAGGCAGTCAAAGCCGTCGGGCTCAAAGCTTGCGGCAAAGAACTGGAAGCCGTTTTCCTCGTAGTAGAGGTCGTGTTCAATCACGCCGCTTTCGTAACGTGAACCCGCCGCATACAGGCTCATCTGGAAATTCTGGTTGTCCATGGCGATGTGGTGGAACGAGAATTCACAATATGAAAATACGCTGATATTACGCGGCCGACCGCTTGTGTTTATGAGCGTGATATCCCAGATCTCCACAGGGTCGTCCATTGCCGCGGAAAGCTTCTTGGTTGCGCGGATGCCGTTGTACTCGCACGTATAAACGGTATAAGAAAGCCCGTGGCGGCAGGAGTATTGTGCTTTCTCGAGCGGCTTCCCCACCGGCTGCCAGGAGATGCTCCAGTATTCACCCGTATCATCATCCCGCAGGTACACATAATGCCCCGGGCCGTCCATGGGCACGCCGTTCGGGCGAAAGCGCGTAATGCGGTGGTATTCCGGGGTTTTGTAAAACAGATATCCCCCCGCCGTATGGTTGAATACGCCGCACATGTCTTTCGTGCCGATGTAGTTGGTCCAGGAGACGGGCAGGTCCACGCGGTCTATGACATACTCTTTTGCGTTGCTATCAAAATGGCCGTATTTCATGCATTCCTCCGGCATTTTTTGTGTAAAAGGCATGCGCCTCTATGATATCTACATAAAGTATAAATCGCCGCCCAAACATTTAAAAAGTGCTCAGGCTGCGATTATTTGCTTCTGCTTGTCGGGTTTTATTGATGTCATATTTTGAATGTTATTGTTGCGGCTTGGCCTTGAAGCGGCATATCGTGTTCCGATATTCGTTTGCGCTCATGCCCGCGATGCGCTTGAATACCCGTGCAAAGTGCGCGGTATCCGCGTAGCCCGTCAGTTCGCAGATTTCGTTGATTTTCAGGCTCGGGTCCTTCAACATTTCCCGCGCGCGATTGATGCGAATGGCGTTCAACAGATCATAGAAGGACTGGCTCGCGTGCTTGTTCAGCAGCTTGGAAAGATGCCACTGAGACACATAGCAGTGCTCTGCCACTGTCTGCAGAGTCAGCCGCTCGGCATAATGCTCTTCCATATACGCCGCCGCCTGGCGCACCACATAGCTGCCTGCGCCCGAGAGTTGTTCCTCCGCCGTTTCCTCCTCCGTGTCATTGCCCTTGCCGCTTAAATACGTTGTTACGCAAAGAAGCGCTTCCTCGATTTCCTCCATTTTGGAGGGCTTCAATAAAAAGCGGCGCACGCCAAGGCATATGGCCTGCTGCGCGTACGCAAAATCGCTATGGCCGGAAAGCACGATAATCTGCATGTCCGGAAACTCGCTGCGAATCCCGGCGAGCATGGTCAGCCCGTCCGCATCCGGCATTTTGATGTCCGTCACCACGATGTCGGGCGTATGCGTGCGGATGGCGCGCTCGCCTTCCGCGGCGTTGTATGCGGTGGTGACCACCTCGCAACTGTAGCGTTCCCAGGGCACGATGCGCCTGAGCCCTTCGACGATGATCTCTTCGTCGTCAATGAGCGCCACTTTCCACATACATTTCACCTCCACACACACATTTTACCACATATGAAAACATCTTTCCTGCGGGAAAGATGCGGACCTTGATGATAAATGGTACGTTGGAGGCGCTGGCCCCACAGTTCGCAATGGTCGCATATGCTCCCTTGCTCACTGGGACTACGCTGCGCTTCTTCCGCCACAGGCGGCGCGTGGCTACGTCCCCCCAAACCTCCGTTTAGGGCCGTAACGGCCCTAAAAACCCAAAGGGGATTCTCAAGGGACGTGTCCCTTGAGTGGGGTTAGGGGCAAAGCCCCTGTATGAAAGATTTATCCCTTGATTGCCCCCGCGGTCAAACCCTTAATGATATTCTTCTGCAGCAGGATATATACCAGCACAACCGGAATCACCACCACGACCACCGCCGCCGCCATAAAGCCGTAGTTGACGCCCGCCTGGGAGCTGATTTCGTTTAACAGCAGCGTAATCGTCCGCTGGTTGGGCAGGCGCAGAAAGAACATCTGCGTGAACAGGTCGTTATACGACCATAGGAAGGAGAATATCGCAACCGTTGCAAACGAGGGCCGCGCCACCGGCATAATGATTTTAAAATAAATCTGGAACACGTTGCAGCCGTCTAAGTAAGCCGCTTCTTCCATATCCACAGGCAGCGAGCGGATAAAGCCCATCAGCACCACAATCGCAAACGATAAATTCCCCGCGATCTGCGGCAGCGCCGTAGCTAAAAGTGAAAGCCACGTGTTGGTGGTGCCCGCAATTCCCAGCGCAACCTCCATGCGGAACACCGGGATAATGGTAGAGAACACCGGGAACATCATACTGGCGATAATAAGGGAGTGGAGCAGTTTCTTGCCCTTGAACTCGTAGCGGACCATGCCATAAGCGGCAAGCCCGGCAAGTATCACCACAACCAGCGTAACAGTGACTGAGATTAAAAGGCTATTGCGATAGGCGGTCACCATATCCGCACGCTCAAACGCTGTTGTATAATTGTCCAGCGTAAAGGAGGGCAGCCACGGCCAGGGTATGGAAAAGCTGTCCGAGCGGATCTCGCCCCGGACACGGAAGGAATTGATGATGACCCAGAAGAACGGGTATATGGTGGTGAGCGCCCATACGCTTAGTGGGATGTATGTGAGCGCCCGGGGCCAAGAAACGCGGCGCCTTCTCACGATGGGCTTCGTATCTGTTTGCAGTTCCATATCAATAGTCCTTTTCCTTGAATGCTTTGTTGGCCAGCTTAGAGATCGCCACGCCCAGCACCACAATCACGATGGCGATTGTGGAGCCGTAGTCCACATCCGCACGAAGGAATGTCTGGTTATACATATACGTGCCTGTCAGCCACGATCTGTCCATGGGAATTCCGGAGCCCATCATCACCCAGGGAAGGTCAAACGCTTTGAGCGCGCCGGTAATCGCGAGCACAAGGCAGGTGCAAAGCACGTTGTGGAGTAGCGGTAACGTCACATAGCGCACCCGCTTCCATCCGCTTGCGCCATCCAATTGCGCGGCCTCATAAATTTCAGGGGAGATGTTGTTGAGCCCTGTAATTAGTATGACAAAATAAAACCCGACGTACTGCCACATCACAGGCGAGAACATGGTGAAAAGATAGTGGGTTTCATCTTTCCAGTCGATAAACTCGGTTAAGCCGAATACTTTTTGCAGCAGCTGATTGAGCATACCGCCGTTATAAAGAAATATCAGGTTAAATAAAAGGCCGAGCGCCGTGGCGCTGATGACGATGGGGAAGAAATAAACCGTGCGGAAAAACTCATGCCCACGCCGGATGTTATCTACCAGAAGCGCAAGCACAAGCGCGATGCCTACCTGGAATACGATGGTGCACACCATCAAAAGCAAGCTGTTTTTGAGGGCTGTGGCCATCTGGGGGTCAAGAAAAAGCTTTTCATAGTTGAGGTACCACGGGTCGTTGAGCCCTTCGGCGGCCGTGCCCAGACCTGAAATGTGGGAAAAGCTGTTGATGACGTTCATCACAAACGGGTAAAACAGGTACAGCGCAAGAAATGCAAGCGCCGGAAGCAGAAAAAAGAATAAGGGCGACTTTTTTTTAAATATAGTGGAGGTATTGTTCATGTCGTCATCCTCTAAGGCTTAGGTAAGCACAGATTCAGTCAGTGCCTACTGGGAAAAGGGCTGCCCGGGTGTGCCCGGACAGCCCCGCTTGTTCATACCCTCCCTGTGGGTTGGCGGCGTTACTTGGAAAGGGCGCTTGTAATGGCGTCGGCCGCGGTGATTTTGCCTTCCACGATGTTCTTGATATTGGCAAAGAGGTCCGCACGTCCTTCCGCCTTCAAGCCGTCCTGTGTTGCCCCGGAGATACCGGTGGCGCCCTTGGTCATGGCGAGAGCGTCTTTGACCAGGCTATTTGCGTCGGCGGGCGGGACGGTGCCATTCTTGAGCGCGGTGATTGCGGTGGCGCCGAACATACTTACCACTTCATCCGACGTCATGGCCGTTACGAACTGCACTGCAGCTTCACGTTTGGCCGGATCGTCCCACGCTTTGCGGGTGATGTAGTAGCCCATGGAGAGGCCTCCGATGATATCGGTCGCCTTGCGCTCGCCTGCGCCGGGCACATAGGTCACGGTGAAATCATCGATGCTGGCGGCGTTGTCCACGAACCAGCCGATCTTCCAGCTGCCGTCGATGAGGAATGCAGCCTGATTGTCCGCCATCATTTGGACGGTTTCGGCGTCCGTTGCAGTCAGTGTGTTCTTGGGCAGGTAACCGGCCTTGTAGAGCGCCGTGATATCGTCAAGGCCCAATGCCCACTTCTGCCCAACTTCATCTGTCGCACTTGCAGGCAGACCGGTGTGGTTGACGACGTTGCCATGGTTCAATATGGTGAACTCAAACCAGTAGTGCGGAACTTCCTGCAGGGAAACGGCGATGGGGGTATAGCCCTTGGCCTTGATGGCTTCGCAATCCTTGAGGAACTGTTCCCAAGTGTAGTCAGCACCCGGTACGGCAACGCCGGAGTCCGCAAGCACTTTCTTGTTGACAAACAGGCCTTCCCAGTAGCCGTTCACGGGCACGGTGTATTTCTTGCCGTCCGCGGGGGAAGCCTGCAGCATGGAGTCCTTCATGTTGGAAGCGTAATCCGGGAATTCGGCGCGGATCTCGTCAATGGAGACGACCTTGCCGGCTTCCACGATCTTGTTGGCGTCAACGCCTGAGAAATAGAAGAGAACGTCGGGTTCGGCACCGGTTTCAAAGTCCGTCATGACCTTGGCTTTCCATTCCTCGTTGGAGGTGGCGGAAGCGTCGAGAACCTTATTGCCGCTGGCCGTTTCATAGGCTGCGACACTGTCTAGGTAATTTTGGCGGTTGCCGTCATCCCCGCCGTAAGAGGTCACGACCACCAGCTCGACGGGGCCTTTGGCCGCTTCGGTCGGCTCGGGGGCGGGCGCCTCCGTGGCTACGGGAGCAGCGGTGGGTTCGGCTGCCGCGGGGGTCGGGGTGCAGCCAAAGGACAACACAAGCATGAGCGCTGCGAGTAACAGAGCAAACAGTTTCTTCATTTACCTTGTCCTCCATTTTCGATATTTGGATATGAATAGAAGATGCGCGTCTTGTGTAAGACAACTATATTTTATATGCATCAGGGGAACATCAGAATTGCTCCGATTGCTCTTTTTTGACGCTCGTTGCGCCATTTCATGGCAACTATTTATAGGGGGAGTGAAATGCGCGCAAGCGTGTTGCCCTTATCCGTCTCTTCAATCGTAAGCCCTGCGCCGCTGCCGTAGAGGAGTTTTAGACGTTGGTTCACGTTGCGTATGCCCACCTGGCCGGGCTTTGAGACATCCTCTTCCTGGGTTTCCTCAGTAAGCAGACGCAGGATGGCAACCTTATCCGCGTCGCTCATGCCCCCGTCGTTTTCCACTTCCAGGCGTAACGTCTCGCCCTGCGCGTACACGCGCAAAGTCAGCGTGCCGCGCTGACGCGGAGTAATGCCGTGCTCCACCGCGTTTTCCACTACCGGCTGCATGATAAGACGCGGAACAAGCAAGGACAGCAGCTCTTCATCGATTTCCTTTACAACATGCAATCGCTTCCCCATGCGCACGGAGATAATGTAGAGATATGCGTCTACAAACGCAAGTTCCTCGCTCAAATGTGTCATGGGGTTGCCGCCGCGCGCGGTGGCGGCGGAAAGCAGCGTGGAGAGTGCCTCGATCATTTTAGAAACGTTCAGATTGCCTGCCATTCTGGCTTCCCAGTTGATGATCTCAAGTGTGTTGTTTAAAAAGTGCGGATTGATCTGGGATTGCAGGGCCTTCATGCGGGAATCCTGCAGGGCAAGCTGCTCGTAATAGCTTCGCTCAAACTGCTCCTTCATGCTCATGGACATGCTGTTGAACCGCTCGTAAAGATAACGGAATTCCAGGCTGGAAGGAAGATCGGCTGCCTGATAACCCAGTTCGCCTTTTTCAATGATGGACGCGGCTTCAACCAGACGTTCCACCGGTCGCGAAACCAGCCGGTTGAACGCAAACAGCGCGATTAAGAGCAGCGGCACTACGAATATACTGATGGGAAGCAGCAGCTTCTGCATGTTGGATAATTGATCAAGAAGATTGGTGCTGTCCATCCGGAGAAGGTAGGTTACGTTGTGCTGTTCCAGCTTTTGCGTGAGCCCAACCGTTATCAGGCCGTCTTTCTCCTCATACTGCATGTCGTTGATGGATTTGCCGTTTTCCGGCGCCTTTGCGCCCGTGCCAAATACTGTGACGGATGCGCCGTCCAGCGTTACGGTGGCGTCAGTCAGCCAGACAATACCGGTCAATTCCCGGAATAGCACGGCTTTATCAATCTGCATCACAAGCATGGCGTACGGCACAAAGGAGCTGTCCACCAGGTTTCGTACCATATATAGCGTTTCGTCGTAGGCGACAAAGCGGATATTCGTGCCGATGTCATTTGAAAGGGACTGTACGGTATCGTGTACGGTGGCGACATATTGGCGTACAAGCCCATATGCGTTGGCGTTGGCGATGTTGTTAATATAATAGACGCTATCCGGCTCGTCGCGGAAAAACAGCATGGTGGTGGTGAACATGTCGTTGTAGCGATATTGGCGGGTGAGATAGTCGATCAGCGTATCATAGAGCGCCACCTTATCCCCGTTGCCCTGGTAGGCGGCGAAAGCCGTGCGTATGGTCGGGTCGTAGGAGGCTGCCCGCGAATCGGAGAGCGCGTTTTCCATGCCGGCCTTTACCATGTTGGCGGCGTTCTGTGCGCTTACCGTAATGGTATCCGCAATCTGTTGCTTGACCTGTGAGTAGGAATAGGCCCCCACCGCCCCCAATATAAGCAACACAGGCAGTACCCAACACAGCAGCACGATGGTAACGAGCCGCCAACTAAGCGATACCGGGCGTCTTAATGTTTTTTGTTCCATGGGTCGTCCCGCCTTGTTTCATGTAGATAGGTACACATACACAATACCATAACCACGGGTAAGAAAAAAGGCGGCCAAGAACAGCCGCGCATAATGGGGGCGTTTAGAATTCTATGCCCTTTCTGGCGGGCACACCTCTTTCATAGGGATGCTTGCGCTTGACCATTTCCGTTATGTAGTCTGCGCGCTCTAGTATCCAGTCCACTGCTGTGTGCCCGGTGATGACAAGCTCCAGATATTCCGGCTTTTTGCAGACCAGCGTTTTGAACGGAGTTTCTTCCAGCAGGCCAAGTTGAAACGCATCGAGCGCCTCGTCCAAAATTAGGAGGTCGCACTTCCCGTCGGCTACTAGGGAAACCGCACGCTGTAAATTCGTATCATGTATGGCTTTGGTAAGGCTCTTTTCTTCCGTACTCATATCACGGGAAAAGAGCTTGCCCACCGCCTTGCCGCGCAGCACCGTAAAGCCATTGAGCGCCTCGAGGGCCTTTAACTCTCCGGTGGGAAAATCCTTCAAAAACTGCACCAATACCACGTTTCGTCCAGAGCCCCATGCGCGCAGGCCCAAGCCAAGCGCGGCGGTAGTCTTTCCCTTGCCATCGCCGTAGTATACATGCGTCAATCCCTGCTTCACGAGAGCCCCTTTCCGTTCTGGCCAAGCCCAGACAACAATACACATAAGAAAGTGACAAACCCTGCATCTTTTTTCGGCTCCGCCGCGTCAATATAAAAGAAATTTACTTCTAGCGTTTAATTTGGGCTTCGTCCAGCAACAGAAGGGCTTCCGAGCGCAGTGAGCGGGAGGCGTATATGCCAAGCTGGGCCTTTTCCGCAGCCAGCCGCGCCTGCTCGGACGCGGACGCGAATTCCCGTTCCTTTAAATAGCGTTGCGCCAGTGAAAGATGGGCACGGGAGAGTATGGCGTTCGCTTCGTCAAAGAAGGGCAGCTCCAGCCTTCTTGCAATTGTGAGGGCAAGCGGAAAGTCCCCGGCAGAAAACGCGCGTTTGGCACAGTTGAGTTCATCTACCGCATCGGCCTCCGAAGGGGTGTCGAGCAGTTGGGAGAGCGGCACGCAGAGCTGCTCTGACAGATAGGCGAGCGTCTTCATGCTGGGCATGGCCGCCCCGCTTTCGATCTGGCTGAGCATATTGCGTGTGATAAAATCCCCCACGACCTCGGCCTGGGTGAGCCTTTTCGATAGTCTTGCTTCCTTTAACCGCCTTCCCAGTTCCTTGGTATCCAACGCTGACACTCCAATCCGGATAGTAAAATTAATTTACTATAGAATAACAAGTTTATAGCCGTAAGGCAAGAGAAAACAGCAAAGAAATCAATAAAATGTAGGGAACATATATTGACAGGATCTATTCTGAACCATATAATAAAGTAAATATAATTTACACAAGGAGGATGGCAATGGGAATTGCAGCCTGGTGGGAGGGGCTTAGCACACTGCTGCAGGTGCTTTATTGCATTGCCATACCCGCGAGCGTGATCCTTCTGATACAGATTGTACTCACGCTGGCGGGTTTTGGGCATGACGCCGCCGGGGTAGATACGGGGGATGCTTCCGGCGGCGGAGATATCGGCGATATGGTCGATGTGGATATTGGAGACGCCGCAGGCGATACCAATACACACACGGATACGGGCGGGATTGACGCGCGCGCAGGCTATGGCGCTTTGCGAATGTTTACGCTAGAAGGCGTCATCGCGTTCCTGACCGTATTTGGCTGGACGTCAATTATTGCGCACAATTCGGGCATTCCCGGCAGCCTTGCCGTGTTTGTGGGGTTTGTGTTTGGCGCCCTTGCAATGTACGGCGTCGCAAAACTCATACAGCTTACCGCGCGGCTGGCGGACAGCGGCAATATTTCCTTAAGGAACGCGCTGGGGCAAACGGCGCGCGTTTATGTCCGCGTCCCTGCAGGAGGAAAAGGACAAGGAAAAGTCAACTTGACATTACAGGAACGTTTTGTGGAAGTGAACGCCATTACCGATGGTGAAGCCATTCCTACGGGTGCCTTTGTGCGCGTGGTGGATGTGCGGTCGGACGTGCTGGTGGTGGAAAGGGAAGCGTAATTGGGTTACAGGAAATCTATTATCCTTAGTAGGGCATGGGGGATCGCAATCCCCACAGTAGATCAAATCTAACGATTTGTCGTGCAGCTTTCGCTGCACATCATTCCTTGTGGAATATGTGCCATTTGGGTGCATGCGTCAGATTTGCGGAAAAAAGTGCGTGAAAACGCACTTTTAACCCAAAGGAAACCCGCAGATGAAGTCCGTAGGGCTTTATCTGCGGACTTAAATATAAGGGGGTATATAAGATGGGTTTAGACGTATTGACGGGGATTATCATTATTGCTGTTGTGCTGTTCGCAGTACTGCTTGGCGTACTTTCGCGCTACCGCAAATGTCCGTCGGATAAGGTGCTGGTCATCTACGGCAAGGTGGGTTCGGAAAAAGGCGGCCAGAATCGCTCGGCAAAGTGCATTCACGGCGGCGCGGCGTTTATTATACCCGTGTTGCAGGATTTCAGGTATATGGATTTAACGCCTATGTCCATCAATGTGGATCTGAAAAATGCGCTCTCCAAGCAGAACATCCGCGTGGATGTACCTTCCCGTTTTACGGTGGGTATCTCCACAGAGCCCGGCATCATGCAGAACGCCGCTGAGCGTCTCTTAGGCCTCAAAATGCCGGAGATTCAAGAGCTCGCAAAGGACATTATATTTGGTCAATTGCGCCTTGTTATTGCCACGATGGACATTGAGGAAATCAACACCGACCGCGATAAGTTCCTGCTCGCCGTCTCCAACAACGTGGAAATTGAGTTAAAGAAGATCGGCCTCAGGCTCATCAACGTCAACGTGACGGACATCAACGACGAATCCGGCTATATTGAGGCGCTCGGTAAGGAAGCCGCAGCTAAAGCCATCAACGACGCGAAAAAGAGCGTGGCCGAAAAGAACAGGGACGGTGAAATCGGCCAGGCCAACGCCCATAAGGATGAGCGTATCGAGGTCGCGGCCGCGAACGCCACCGCCATACAGGGTGAGAATACCGCAAAGGTTGAAATTGCACAGTCCGAAGCACGCCGCAGGGAAAAAGAAGCCGAAGCGTTGCGCATCGCGACGGCTGCGGAAAAGGTACAGGCGGCAATGGCCCTTCAGGAAGCGTATGTGGCCCAGCAGAACGCGGAACAGACGCGCGCTGACCTCGTTCGCGCATCCCAGCAGGCAGATATTATTGTAAAAGCCGAAATTCAGAAGCAACAGGCTGAGATTGACGCGGAGGCCGAGGCGGAAGTGCTGCGCCGTAAGGCAAAGGGCGAAGCGGACGCGATTTTTGCGCGTATGGAAGCGCAGGCAAAGGGTATTGAGGAAGTCCTTACCCGTCAGGCTGTTGGTATGAACAAGCTCGTCGAGGCCGCGGGTGGAGACCCGGATGCCGCGGTGAAATTTATCATTGCAGATAAGCTCGAACAGCTTGTGCAGATGCAGGTGGATGCCATCAAGAACATCAAGATCGATAAGGTCACGGTATGGGACAGCATGGGCAACGGCTCAGGCACGCCCGCCACGGCCAACTTCCTTTCCGGCATGCTCAAATCCATTCCGCCGATGAACGATCTTTTTAAGCAGGCGGGCATGGAGCTCCCCTCCATACTGGGGACGGACGCGGAGGGAATTAAGGCCGCTGACTGACGGAGAAAAGCTGATGAATCAATAAAAAGAGCCGCGCCGGAATTTACCGGCGCGGCTTTCTTCTGTAATTGCGTTTACTTCTTTTTGCGAACGGCGTTCTTGACAACTTTGGTGAGCTCGCCGAACACCAGCGGCATCATGCCAACGAGTACCACGAAGTCCCAATCGTGGATGTGCAGCGTCGACACTTTGAAAATGTCCCTCAGCCCGGGAATGAGCATGATGACAACCAAGAGCCCGAAAGAAGCAATGGTGGCGAGGTTCATGTTGCGGTTGGAAAAGAAGCCGATCTTCCAGAGCGGATGCTTTTCGGAGCGGCAGGTGTAGGCGCGCAACAGCTCGCTGACGATGAGGGTGACAAGCGCATAGGTGCGGCCCATCTCAATGCCGTAGTTCTGCCATCCGTAATAGAAGGAACCCAGCACCGCAGCCGTCATCACCACGCTCTGTACCGCGATGTTGATCAGCATATCCTTGTTGATGATGCTTTCGTTGGGGCTGCGCGGAGGCTCCGTCATAAGCCCGGGTTCCTTTTTCTCGGTGCCCAAAGCCAAGGCCGGGAACGCGTCGGTTAAGAGATTGACCCATAACAGGTGGATGGGCAGCAGCGGGATGGGCCACTGGAGCAGCATGGAAAGGAATATGATGAGTATTTCGCCCACGTTGCAGCTCATCAGGAAGAACACAAACTTGCGGATGTTGCTGTAAATAACACGGCCCTCCTCCACGGCATGCACAATGCTGGAGAAGTTGTCGTCGGTCAATATCATATCCGCGCTTTCCTTGGTGACATCCGTACCCGTAATGCCCATGGCCACGCCGATATCCGCGCGCTTTAATGCGGGCGCGTCGTTCACGCCGTCGCCTGTCATGGCGGCAATTTCGCCGTTGTTCCTTACCGCCTGCACGATGCGCACCTTATGCTCGGGCGAAACGCGTGCGTATACATTGACGTTCTTTGCGGTCTCGTTGAGCCGTTCATCGTCCATGGCATTTAAGTCTGCCCCGGCCATGACCTGGTCGTCGGAACTGATAATACCAAGCTGCTTTGCGATGGCCGCCGCGGTGTCCTTATAGTCGCCCGTGATCATGACCACACGGATGCCAGCACTCTTACATACCTTGATGGCTTCTATCGCTTCTGTGCGGGGCGGGTCGATCATGCCAACAAGACCAGAGAACACTAGGTCTTTTTCGTCAGCTTCCGGCGTGGGGTGCGAAGGAATGTCGGTAACCGGTTTAAACGCCATCGCGAGCACGCGGTAGGCCTGGGAAGCAAGCGCCTTGTTCTCTTTGAGTATGTCCGCGACGTCCGCGCTTGTAATGGGGGAAATCGTGCCGTCCCGGCGCAAAATCTGCGTGCAGCGCTCCACCAGGATATCCGGAGCGCCCTTGGTAAATGCGGCGTACCCGCCGTTGTCCATTTGGTGGAACGTGGTCATCAGCTTACGCTGAGAGTCGAACGGGATTTCCTGCAGGCGGGGCAGCTTTTGATTGTGCGTCTCCTGCTTCACGCCCGCTTTGGCTGCTGCTACAATCATGGCGCCTTCCGTCGGGTCGCCTATGATGCGCCATTCGTCCGCGCCGTTTTCCGTCACATGCTCAAGCCGCGCGTCGTTGCACAGCGCCATGACGTCCACAAGGCGGCTAACAGCGGGCTCTTTCTGAAGATCAAGCGCCGCGTCGTTCACCGTAAGCGAGCCTACTGGGTTATAGCCGTCCCCCTGTACGTCAATGGAAAGGCCGGGCACATACATTTTTACGATCGTCATCTGGTTCTGCGTCAGCGTGCCGGTCTTGTCCGAGCAGATGACGGTGGTGCTGCCCAGCGTCTCTACAGCGTGCAGCTTTTTCATGATTGCGTTCTTTTTCGCCATGCGCTGCATGCCCAACGCGAGCACGATTGTCACAACAGCGGGTAGACCTTCCGGAATGGCGGCAACAGCGAGACTAATTGCCGTCATAAACATTTCAAGCAGGTGCTCCCCGCGCAATAACCCCATTGCGAACACGATGGCGCAGATGACAAGGCAGCCTGTGCCCAAAAGCTTGCCCATTTTCGCAAGCTTTTTCTGGAGCGGCGTATCCTCCGCCTCTTCTTCCTGTATCATTTCTGCAATCTTGCCGATTACGGTATTCATACCCGTGGAGGTGACAATGCCGCTGCCCCTGCCGTAGGTGACAAGCGTACTCATGAACCCGCAATTGATTTGATCGCCCAGACCCACGTCGCCCTTCAATTCCGCTTCCGCGTGCTTTTCTACAGGCACGGATTCACCCGTGAGCGCGGCTTCCTCTACCTTGAGGTTGACGGTGGATATCAGCCGCACGTCGGCAGGCACGTAATCCCCTGTTTCCAATATAACTGTATCGCCGGGTACCAATTCGCGCGCAGGTATGGTCACAGGCTCTCCGTCTCGCAGCACCTTGGCGTGGGGGGCGGACATCCTTTTTAAGGCTTCCAGTGCCTTACCTGCGCGGTATTCCTGGAATACGCCCAGTACCGCGTTGATGATGACGATGCCCAATATCACAATGGCGTCCGCCACTTCCCCCACTAGTATGGAGACAACGCTGGCGATGATGAGTATGATGACCATGTAATCCTTGAGCTGTTCCAAAAACATCTGGAAAACGCTCGCCCCTTTTTTGTGCTGCAGCTCATTGGGGCCGGACTCCTCCAGGCGGCGTTTGGCCTCAATAGAAGTCAGGCCGGTCTGTGCGCTGGCGCCAAGCTCTTCGCACACGTCGTGGATGTTCAACTCATACCAATTTGGTCGTTCCAACAGTGGGCACCTACTTTCTGTGTGTTATTTGGAGCTTCCTCCATAAATTTTCTCCATACCGGATGGGAAAGCGGAACGGAGAACATTCTTCACATATTATACATGATTTTTCCCCTTAGCGCAGCAAAAATGCCCCATTTTTGCAGGAAGAGAAAAAATGGACTTCTTTATTTTTTCTTCATGCGTCATTTCGACATATTAACACCCTCTTTATAGGTATTCTGATACGCTATAACCATAAGCCGGCATAATCCCCAGTCCGCCCAAATATGGGTAGAAAAGGGAAAAAATGCGCCGGGGGGAATGGGCAGGTTTCAGTTATAAAAAAAGATGGGGAGGGTATCAAATGAATCCAATTCTTTTGTTCGTGGAAGTTATCGGAGGCGCGCTTGCAATCTACTTGCTCATATTTAAAATATTGGGCCTGCGGGTCATCGCTTCCAGCGAGGTCGCGGTGGTGGAAAAGTGGTGGAGCTTTCGGGGATCGCTCAAAGATTCTATTATAGCGCTTAATGGCGAGGCGGGTTACGCGCCGGATCTGCTGCGCGGCGGCATCCACTTTCGATCGGTGCTGATGTATAAAATACACAAGTACCCGCTTATCACAGTGCCGCAGGGCCAGATCGCGTACCTGTTCTCGCGTGACGGACAGCCGCTTGCTCCCACGCAGACACTGGGGCGCATTGTGACGGAAGCGAACAACTTCCAGAACGTGACCGGCTTTTTAAAGAACGGCGGACAGAGGGGCCCCCAGCGCGGGATATTGCGTGAAGGTACGTACGCCATCAACCTTGCGCAGTTTATCGTCATCACGCCCAACGACATTAAATCCATTGCCGCCACCTCCAAACAGGAGCTTGCGGAGCTTGTCAGCATGCAGAAGACGCTTTCTGAGCGCAACGCGTTTACGCCGGTGGTCATCATGGGACGCGGGCAAGAAAGCAGCGACTTGATGGGCATCGTCACCGTGCACGACGGCACGCCCATCGCCCAGGGCGAGATCATCGCGCCCGATGTGGGCGAAGGCCACGCAAGCTTTCAGGACCCGGAAAAATTCCTGGAGCTTGGCGGCAGGCGCGGCAAGCAAATTCAGGTGCTCACCGATGGTACCTACTACGTCAACCGCCTGTTCGCTACTGTAGAGTTCCGCGCAAAAACGGTCGTACCCATCGGCTTTGTGGGCGTTGTTGTTTCCTTCTTCGGAAAAGAAGGCGTGGATACCACCGGGCTTGATTATAAGCATGGTGAGCTTGTTCAGGTGGGTTGCAAGGGCGTGCTGGAAAAGCCGCTGATGCCAGGGAAATACGCGTTCAATACGGACGCCGGGAAAGTGGTGCTCGTCCCCACCACCAACATCATTCTGAAATGGAACAAGTCCGAAACCGGGGACCATAAGTACGATGAAAACCTCACCGAGGTCGACATCATCACCAAGGACGCGTTTGAGCCGTCCCTGCCGCTTTCGGTCGTTATGCACATCGATTACAAGCAGGCGCCCTGGGTCATACAGCGCTTTGGCGATATCGGGATGCTTGTCAATCAGTCGCTCGATCCTCTGGTGAGCGCGTATTTCAAGGATGTGGCGCAGACCAAGACTCTTATTGAGCTCATTCAGGAGCGCAGCTCCATTCGTGAGCGTGCGGTGCTGGAAATGAAGGAGAAGTTCGCAAAATACAACCTCCAGTTGGAGGAAGTGCTGATCGGCACCCCCAAGACCACCGTTCGCGATTCGCAGATAGAAAACATCCTGATGCAGCTACGGGAACGGCAGATTGCGGAGGAAAAGAAGGTCACCTACCAGAAACAGCAGATGGCAGCGGAAAGCGAAAAATCTCTGAGGGAAGCGCAGGCCGTTGCCGAACAGCAGAGCTTCTTGACCAAGTCCAAAATCCAGATCGAGATCGAAGGCAACAACGGCGCGGCGCTTGCAAGCAAGGCCGAGCAGGAGGCCAACCAGATCATCGCACTTGCCAAGGCGAACGCCTCCAAGGTGCGCCTGGAGGGCGAGGCGGAAGCCAGCAAGGAGACAAACGTGGGTTTAGCCAAGGCGCAGGCGATCGATGCACAGGTCAAAGCATACGGCGGCGCAGAATACCGCGTGATCCAGGAAATCACAGACAAACTGGCCGAAGCCATCAAGAATGCGTCGGTGGATATCGTGCCTAAGACTGTCGTCAACATGGGCGGGGAAGGTTCCACCGGCAACACCGGCAGCAGCACCATCATGGATACGCTTTTAAAGTTCATCACGCTGGATCAGCTCGGCATATCCCTGCGGAATGCGGCTTCCGAGAATGAGAAAACGGGAACTGTTTCGTAAAAGAAGCTTCCCCCTGCGGACGTGTAAGCCCGCACCGATCCCCCAAAAGCGCCCGCCTGTAGAGGCGGGCGCTTGCTTGCCGAAAAAAGTGACGTTCGACACTTTTTCGTGGGTTTCACGAACAATCTGTGAATACTCTGAAAGCGTCCTGATTTCTACATAAGAGATTTTGGTTTTATGGGACACCGGCTTGTTTTCGGGTAATATAGAAGCAAAGGCTTTGGGAGAAATTGCAACAGGAAAAAGGGGGATACTATGGAAATCTTTCAAAAATTGGGGCAGCCCGCCCAAAGGGCGCTCGATCATGCGGGTATCCATACGTTCGAACAGCTTGCTTCCCGCACGGAGGAGGAAATTGCCAGCCTGCACGGCATAGGTCCCAAGGCACTCGCGGTGCTAAAAGCCGAACTGCACGTGCAGGGGCGCACGTTTTTGGGGGAGAAGCTGGATGCGGTAGGGGAGTATATTGCGCAGTTTCCACCGGAAGTACAAGAGAAGCTGCAAACGCTGCGCCAGGCGATCCGGGAGGCCGCGCCCCAAGCGCAGGAGAAAATCAGCTGGGGAATGGCCACGTTTACCCTGTATGGCAACCTGGTGCACTTTGCAGCCAACAAAAACCACACCGGGTTTTACCCCGGGGCAAATGGCGTGGCGGTGTATGCGGACAAGCTCATTGAATATGAAACTTCCAAAGGGGCAATACAGTTTCCATATAGCAAGCCCCTTCCGCTTGAACTTGTAAAAGAGATCGTCCGGTTCCGAGTACAGGAAAACACGCAACTACACGAGGCGAAGAAGAAACGCTAATACCAATAAAGGAGAGGAACTTATGGAAATCAGGCCATATCTAAGTTTTAAAGGAGAGTGCAACGATGCAATCGCGCTTTACAGCCGTGCATTCAACACCAGTGTAATCGATATGATGCGTTATGGCGATGTTCCGGGCGGGCCGCCGGTAGAAGAGGAGAAGAAAAAGCAGGTCTTACAAGCCACTTTGCGCTTTGGAGATAATTTTATCCGTATGTCGGATTCGTTTGGGGAACTCAACGATGTGGCATCCGAGCGCGTCGCAATCGCTGTAGAATGCAAGGAGGAGGAGGTACGGCTGGCATTTTCCGTTCTGTCTGAACAGGGTAAAGTAGAAATGCCGCTGCAAAATACGTTCTTCAGCCCCTGCTATGGCATAGTGGTGGACAAGTACGGCGTCATGTGGAACCTCGCTGCGATGGCATAAAAAAATAACTTAGAAAACGATGTTGACATATATAGACCATCTATCTATAGCATAGGTAGATGGTCTATATATGTTTTGGAGGAACGATATGGCGGCGGATAAGACATTGCTCGCGGGCAGCACGGGTATGATGCTGCTTAAACTGCTTGAAAAAGAGGATATGTACGGCTACCAGATGACGGAAGAGCTGAAGCGGCGCTCCAACGATCTATTTGCGCTCAAAGCCGGGACGCTCTATCCGCTGCTGCACTCTCTGGAGACAAAGGGGTATGTGCGCTCGTATCTCGGAATGGTCGCGGGGCGGGAAAGAAGGGATTATGCCCTCACAAAAGAGGGCCGCAGCCATCTTACTGAAAAGCAGGCGGAATGGAAGGAGTTTTCCGGCGCTGTCAGCAGGGTGCTTGAAGGGGGTGCGCTTCTTGGAACAGTCTGAACGGGTTACAACGTACCTCAACGACGTCTGTGCACAGGTGCGTTGGAAACAGGCACATCGGATAATTGCGCGTGAGCTTTGCGACCATATTCAGGATGAACGGCAAAGCCTGCTTGCGCAGGGGTTTCCTGAAGAGGCCGCAGAAAAGCAGGCGATCAAAGAGATGGGGGATGCGCTTGAGGTCGGCAGGCGGTTTGATGAAGCGTACCGCCCGCAAAAGGACTGGAGCGTATGGATTCCGTTTGCTGTACTGATGGTGTTCGGGTTCTTTGCAAGGGGCTATATCCAGGGATCACTGTTTCATGATTATACGCCGGTACTGCTTGTTGCATTCTTTGGTGCGTGCTTTATTCCGGTGGGATGGCTACCCAAATGGACATGGCTATTCTACGGGATATATGTAGCAGGAGTGCTTGCTGCAACAAGCGGAGTCATCATCCGGGGATACAGTCAATATACGGGATACATTCTCCTGTTTTTGCCCGCCCTTTCTGCCTTACTGATTTACCGGATGCGCGGGCGGGGGATTCTTGGCGTGTGTCTAATCTGCATTACGCATGCTGTCATTGCCCTGATTGCGCTGCAGAGTTCTATTGGGAATTATGTTCTTATCGCATTTGCCTGCATGTGCCTACTGCTCTATGCGATTGTGCGGGGTTGGTTTGATTGCAATAAGGCGATTGCCATATTGATTGTAGCGGGACCGCCCGTATTGCTCCTTGCGGCCATGGTGGTTGCACAGCCACATCGCTTTGTACAGCTGTTGACGCTTGTTTCGCCGGAAATCGATCCGCAGGGGCAGGATTTTTGGGCACAACAATAAGAGAAGTTCTTACGGCAGCAAGATTTGTTGGGCCATTGGATTCTGCTTTGCTTGATGGCGCAGTTGTTGACTATATCTTTGGAAGTACACTTTTCGCAAATGACTGTATGCTTACGCTTCTTGCCGCACGCTTGGGGAAGATTGTGTTTGTTTTCGCCGTTCTTCTGCTTTTTGCATTTGTGTTCTTTTCGCTGCGCATCTGTTTCAAGCAGCGCAGCATGCTGGGAAGGTTTTTATCTTTTTCCGTTTTGCTTACGTTTGCGGCGCAGGGTGCAGGGTATATTGCGGGGAATTTGGGCATTACGCTGCTGCTGCGGTATCCGATGCCGTTTGTCGCGTTTGGGGATCAGGCCATGCTGTGCAACCTCATACTCTGTGGCCTGCTGTTCTCCACGTTCCGCACCGGAGCGCTGCTCGATGATGGCCTTATGCAAAAACAGCCGCAGTGGAAGATTAAACTTGTGCGGGAGTTATAACGGTATTCCTGATACAAAACGAGTGAGGGCGTGCTTTATAAAGCATGCCCTCACATTTTTACTACCATTTGTTTACGTGAATCTTATCCGCCGCCCTGTATTCGTGCTGTATTGTATTGTCCGCCTCTTCTTTCGGATAGCCGATAGCGATGTAGCAGGGCATCACATAGTTTTCGGGGTGCCCGATAGCTTCCTTTAAGTACTCCACTTCATCCGGAAACGGGATACGAAACGCGGTTCCCAAGCCTTCCGCCGTCGCGGCCAGGAATATGTTTTCGATGCAGCACCAGATAGAAGCAAAGCTGTTGAGATCGCTGATGCTTTTGGGCTTCAGCAGGGGGTGGTCCTGCCGGAAAAGCGGCAGCACCAGGCAGCCGGAGTGGTACAGCATGCTGTACTGCTTAGGGACGCCCTGCATGTACATCGCACGCTGGATAGGGTCGTTCATGTTGCATCTGTCAATGAACTCCCGAACCTCGTCCTTGGAAAATGACTTGGGGATTTTTTGAATGACACGCGCCTTTTCAGCGGGATCTGTGATGATTACAAACTCCCAGTTACGCAAATGATCGTTGGTCGGGGCTTTTAAACCCGCGTCCAATATCCGGTGCAGAATTTCCGCTGGGATTTCTTTATCCTGCAAGTCGCGAATGGTCTTTCTTTGGGCAACAGCTGTATAAAACTCCATGGGGCGTACCTCCTGTTTATGAAGAAATGTTACAGTCAGACCAATACCTTTAAGTTCTCAAGGATGCGCGCAAGAGATTCCTCGAATACGTCGATTTCATGTTCGGCAAAGCCTTTGTAAAATAGAGCGGTCATCCTCTGGGACACTTCCGAATATTTCTCGTTGAGTTCCTTTGCCTTTGGGGTTAACACAATGCGGATTATCCGCCGGTCGCTTTCGTCATAGACGCGGTTTAGAAACCCGCTGTTCTCCATGCGGTCGAGCATACTTGTAAGCGTTGTCTTTGCCAAAGACGTCCGTTTGGAAAGCTCCACAATTGGCAGGTGATCTTCCTGCCACAGGACATAAAGAATTCTTCCCTGAGCCCCGTTAAATTCCTGAATACCGGATTGGCGCAGCAGCACGTCAAACACTCTGTCCTGCAATTGCTTTACCTGGGAAATCAAAAATCCACCGTTTCTTTCTGGCAAATGCATCACTCCTTCTATGTGGTATAGTACCATATAAAACTAATCATGTCAAGTCGATCTCGACATTTTGCAAAAACTTCCCTACTTATCTGCTTCCTTGACAAGCCTCTCCCTACATCCGATAATAAAGGAAGCGCTATCGGGATGCCTGGGTAGCGGAACGATAAGGCCATGCATGCCAGACGCAAGACATAACAGGACGGAGGACTCGAGCACAATGATGATAAAAGGGAACCCTGTATCCCCGGGTATTGCGATCGGAGAAGTGTATCTTTTTAAACCCTTTGTGCCGGATATTAAAAAAGCGGGCATCACACGGGATGAAGTGAACGCGAACATACAAAAATTCCATGATGCGAAAAGCGCGGCAGAAGCGGAGCTTGAAAGCATCGTTTCCCATCTCGAAAAGGATGACCCGGATAAGGCAACCATATTTCTTGCACATCAGGCCATATTGACAGACATCACCATGGAAGAGGAAATCGTGCAGATGGTGACGGAGGAGCTTTGTTCCGTCGATTACGCGATTTCACGCGTCTATGACCGTTATATTGAGATATTTGAGAATTTGGAGGATGAACTCATCCGTGAACGGGCAGCTGACCTTCGGGACGTATGCAACCGGCTGCTGCGCTGTTGGGCGGGCGTTGAGGAAAAAAACCTTGCTGCGCTCGAACACGACGCGATCGTGGTCGCGGAGGACCTGCTCCCTTCGGATACTGCCACGCTCAACCGCAAAAGAGTACTTGCCATACTCACGGAGGTGGGTGGCTCCACATCGCATTCCGCGATTATCGCAAGAAGCTACGAAATTCCAGCCGTTCTGGGCGTACCAAACGCGCTAGCCAGCCTCCGGCAGGGCAGCACCGTCATTGTGGACGCGTTGCAGGGTGTCGTCATCACGGATCCCACGCCTGCGGAACTGCAGGAATATACAAAAAAGCTGGAAGAATACCGCGCGAATGTGGCCGACACCAAAAAGTTTTTGGATGCCCAGCCGCTGACCGCGGACGGCGTGCGCGTAGACGTGCAGCTCAACATCGGTTCCGCGGGGAAAGAGGAGCTGGACGGAAGCCGTTATACGGATGGCGTGGGCCTGTTCCGCACGGAATTTCTTTACATGGGCCGCGCACAGCTCCCAGGCGAAGAGGAGCAGTATATTACCTACCGCAGGGTGCTCGAAACCTATGGGGACCGTCCCGTGATACTCCGCACGCTCGATATCGGCGGGGACAAGCAGCTAAAAAGCATGCAGCTCCCCAAGGAGGACAACCCGTTTTTGGGCAACCGCGCGCTTCGGCTATGCTTTACCTATCCGGAGCTGTTTTATACCCAACTGCGCGCTGCGCTACGCGCCTCCGTGCATGGCAACCTCTGGATCATGCTGCCCATGGTCGCGAGTTTGGACGACATACGCCGTGCCAAGGCGATGATCGAGGAGGTCAAAGCGGATCTTACAAAAGAAGAAATTCCGTTTTCCCCAACCTATAAACTTGGCATCATGGTGGAGATTCCCTCTATCGCGCTGATCGCGGACCTTGCGGCACAGGAGGTGGACTTCGCGTCCATCGGCTCCAACGATCTCTGCCAGTACATGACTGCAGTGGATCGCATGAACCCCGCGCTGGTGGACTATTACCAGAGCTATCATCCGGCCATGTTCCGCCTCATCGGCTATGTGGTGGAGCAGTTCAGGCGCTTCAACAAGCCCGTGGGCGTATGTGGCGAAATGGGCGGAGACCCTCTTGCCGCTGTCGTGCTGGTGGGGCTGGGCATGCGCAAACTGAGCATGGGCCTTGCTTCCGTAGCGCCCATCAAAAAGCTGCTGTCCGTCCTGACCATACAGAAGTCGGAGGAGCTTGCCGATACCGTAAAAACGCTGCCCACTGCGGACGAAGTGAAGGAATACCTCAAGAAAGAACTTTCCGGTCTGCAATAATGTGATGGGTTGAAATGCCGGCATCGATCACCGGTCACATTGGGCAGTTGATTTGAGGCGCAGAGGGGTTTACATGCACCATGCAATGCTTGACCTTTGGGAACTGCGTCTCAATCACGTCATGCACCCGATGCGCGGTCCCATGTGCTTCAATTAAAGTAGCGTTGTTATTCATGCTAATTTCAACATCCACGTAAATTTTATCGCCGAAAAGCCTTGTTTTGATCTGGTCAACAGCCACCACAGAAGCTTGCGCACGGATGACGGCGTGGATTTCTTCGATAAGCGAATCATCACAAGCTCTGTCGGTCATCTTTCCGACAGCATTTCGGAATATGTTGATTGCTGCCTTTAGAATAAACAGGCAGGTGATCACAGATGCCACAGGATCAAGGACTGGAACACCTAGCCGCGCGCCGAGGATGCCGGCAAAGGTTCCTATGGAGGACAGCGCATCCGACCGGTGGTGCCATGCTCCGGCCAGCAATATGCTTGAATCGATTTTTTTAGCCGCCGCCCGTGTATACCAATACATACCTTCTTTTACGGCGATTGTTAAAACTGCCGCCACAAGCGCCAAAACGCCGGGAGCAAAAAGCGTTTCGTTTTTAGCGGATAGAATTTTTATGATTCCAGCCCAGCCAATACCGATGCCCGTGGCGAAGACAATGACCGATAATATAATGGCTGCAACGGATTCAAATCGATCATGACCATAAGGGTGCTCTTTGTCCGCTTCTTTGTTGGCCATCTTTACGCCGACTATTACGATAAGCGTACTGAATATGTCTGAAAAAGACTCCGCCGCATCTGACAGCATTGCCGCCGAATGTGCAAAAATGCCTGCGAACAGCTTGAAAGCCGAGAGAATCACATTGCCGATTATACAATGCATAGATACCCTTACGGAAACTTGTTCTCTGTTTTTTTCCATAGCCGCTACCCCCATTGTCTTATGATGACTTGCCGCCATACAGCCATTTGGCGTAATAAAAAACACACCTGCGGGAACATACTACTGTCCCGCAGGTGTGTGATAACCCTAACCTGCTGCCGCATTGCGGCCCGGCTCTATGACCCATACGGATTCATTCGCCTGCTCAGTTTGTACTGTTGGTCCACGCCCGATCATGATAATGGGCGGGATGCGGTGCAAAGAGTTTCATCACCCTATTATATGCAAAAGCGGTTTGTCCAAGATACTGCCTTCACCACACCAGAATGATTCCGCTCCCCAGTCGCGCTTCCATTATTTGTGGCAAAGTGACGTTATTCATGTGTTTTGGAAAGGCAGGCAAACATTTGCTGTAATGGGATCGTTACTTTTCCTTCCGATATGTGACGAGTTGTGGTATACTTCCAATGAGGTGACAATGTGGAGATTCAGATACAACCAAACCGCGTCTTTGTTGAGGACGCATCCGGAAACCTACTCGCTGAGGTATGCTTTCCTGCATCGTCAGAAAACCAGGTAAATTTCAGCCATACGTTCATTAGTCCATCGCTTCAAGGGAATAACTTCCTCGGAACCCTTATGCGTGTTGCAGTTGCTCATATTCAGTCCCGTAATCTGACAGCAAGTGTTACTTGCCCTGTTGCACGCGCTTGGTTTGATAATAATGCAGCTTTTGCACGCTCGCTGTCGATTGACTAAATACGTCTCTCGTTCCTTCGCGCAGCAACCACTCTAGAATGGCAAGGCGCCTTGATTAGGCGGCTTGGTCTGGCAATCATACCATGCTCATTATAGAAGTCCCGCCACTAAAACTGGCGGGACCTCTGTTTTATAAATGGTAGGTTGTTTCACTTCCAGAGAATTGGCATGGCTTATGTGGGATTTGTTACGGGACGATTATGCTTACCATCTTCAATTGTGGTGGTGCCATACTTTATTGAGCGATATTAATTGGAAGCCTATACGGTCTTATGTTCCCGAGATGTAGAGTCCAATAGATCATATAGCTCTAGAGCCTGTTGCACGGGGAGAATACCCTCCGACGCTCCGCTATGAGAAAGGGAACAGGCTGCCGTGGCCGTACCCAGTTTAATAGCTTGCTCGAGTGTCCACTCCCGGAACGCCCCATACAGTACGCCCGCGCAGAATGCATCGCCCGCGCCCACCGTACCCTTGATGTAACCATCGGGGAGCCGAAGGCTATCGGCTGCAGAAAAGGTGCCGTTTTCATCAAGGCCGTACCCACCTTCGGGGCAATGGATTACCGCCCAGGTCGATACGCCAAGGTTCTTCAGATGCTGCAAGGCCAGAGGTATGTTATCGATCAGCAGAGCCCCTGCTTTATTGCGCAACGACACGCCCGTGGATGCTTCAGCTTCTACCTCATTGATGATGCAGTAGTCCGTATATTTCAGAGCCGGCGGGACAATCCGCTTAAACCGATCGCTCGCTTCACTGACCACATCGATGGAGGTCTTAAGTCCGTGCTGCTGAGCCGCGTGTAAAAGCTTCGCCATTTTCGTGCCGTATACCGCGTCGTCCTCATCCAGCGCATCCAGAAGCAGTATGTAGCCGATATGCAAAATATCCGCCTTCATATGATCCCAGTCAATATCTTCCTCACAAAAATGTGCGTTCGCCCCACGGTAATGGAAGAACGTGCGCTCCTTGGTGATCTCGTCCGCCGTCACTACCGTAAAGGAGGTTAACCCCTCCCGCCGGACGTTAGATGTATCAATATTTGCGTGCGCACGCAG
Source organism: Bacillota bacterium (assembly GCA_023435025.1). Taxonomy (GTDB): domain Bacteria; phylum Bacillota; class Clostridia; order Christensenellales; family CAG-138; genus JAEYLA01. The sequence goes on along the minus strand of JAEYSE010000030.1, from coordinate 34,871 downwards.
CTTGTCAAGCACGAAATCGCCTTCACTGTCGGTACCGAGGCGGCCTAGCGCCGTCAGCGGTAAAGTGGCGTCAAGCCTTGCCAAATCTATAATCACGTTACACAGCGCGCCGCCCGAAGAACGCGAAATTCCTTCCGCTATGGTCGTTAACTCACCTGGCTTCGGAAAACCTACAATCGGATACAGCACATCGACGATCATATTGCCGGCTACTGCGATACCTTGCTTTCTCATTTATGACCTCCAAGAATACTGCATGGGCGCACGTTTCGTTCAGCACGCGCCCATGCCATTTCGTCTATTTGCTCTGTCGCGTTTACCGCAATTACAAGCGCTTAAAAGTAAAGTGTGGCATCTCGGGAGTTTCGTTGACAGTGGCCTCTCTCTGTTTGCTAAAACCTAGAGTCTGTTATTTGTTGCTTTTCCCAATACCATCGTATAAAGAATATGGATATCGTCATCCAGCACAATGATATCGGCGTCATATCCGGGCTTAATGGAGCCTATGCGGTGGTCCTCGCCAATTACTTTTGCGGGCGTGCCGGAGCATATTTTCACTACGTCCTGCAAAGGAATCGAAGCTTTTTTATAAAGCGTGCGCGCGCATAGATCCATTGTCGCAACGCTCCCCGCGAAGGCTGAACCGTCCTTAAGGATGCATATATTATCCCTGACTTCGACTTCCAGGCCACCGAACATGTAATCGCCGTCTTTCGCCCCGGCGTATACTGAATCGGTGATGCCAACCATTCCTTCGGCGCCTTTGATCTTATAGATGAGGTTGAGTAGGGTAGGGGATAGATGATTTCCGTCACAAATGCATTCCACGATGATGTTATCATGGATCAGCGAAGCTTCGCATACGCCACCATCCGGATAGTAGAAGACGCTCGTCAATGCGGATTGCGCATTGAAAATATGCGTTAGCGTCGTATAGCCTGCCGCGATGGCTTTTTCGACATCAGCAGGTTTTCCGTTGGAATGGCCAATCGAAAACTGAATACCCATCGGCCTCAGTTTGCGCGCCATTTCCAGTGCGCCGGGAAGCTCCGGAGCCGCGGCTATCCGCCTGATACAGCCCTTGTTTACGAAATCCATATAATCGTCGTTTGCGGGCGGGTATAAAAACAGAGGATTCTGTGCGCCCGCCATTTCGGGTGCAAAGTAGTTTCCTTCCAGATGCGCGCCAAGAACCCTGGCGCCTGACGGAGGCATATTCATGACTACATTGATATTATCAAGCGCTTTTGCGATATTCTCATGCGTACTGGATAAAGTGGTCGCCAACAGCGACGTTGTACCGTGGCGGTTATGCTGCGCCGTCATTCTGTGCAGAGACTCGACAGTCGCGTCCATCACATCACCCTCGATAGTGGAGTGCGTGTGGATATCCACAAAACCCGGCGCAATGTAATTCCCCTTGCAATCGATGAGCTCGCCCTTAGGCTCAAAATCGTCACCGGCAAACAAACGCAATATTTTCGCGTCCTCTATCACGACCCCGCCATGATAGATAGACTCCGGGGTAATCAAACGTCCGTTGAAAAGCGTGGTTGTCATGTATGCCTCCTACTTTAAGATCCATTTGCCGAATTGTTCAGGCAAATGAAAATCAGGGGTCTCGCTTTGGACTTTATTCCATGAGATATAATGCGGCCGGTTCGTTTCATCGCCGCATTTGTAAAAGTTTCCTAAGATTATGTTTCCGCTTTTGAATAGATAACCCGGAAAATACAGTTGAAGAAAGCTTACAGGTATAAAGAACTCAATTCCCCATCCGCCATTATGTTCGAAGGGTGCGACCCGAAACAGCTGTTTGGGGTTCTGAACGATCTGACGCACGCTGTCAAAGCGATCGTGACCAAAGCCTAAATACATTGCGCCGTTCGGGTTGAATTCAAAGTTGAAGTAGCGAATATCGTCCTCGACCGGACGCAAAAACAGCTCCAGACAGCTATCCAGGCAGACCATATCATACGTCCCTTTGAAACGCGCAAGTATGTTCTGTTCTTCTGCTTCCAGCCTTGCGTACAGGCCGCTTTCATCATAACAGACCCGGGCCGATGCGCGGATTGGGGCTTCGCCCAGCCATTGATACTCATCAATGGCCACTGCCTCCACCTTGTTCCAATCTACTTTTTGCGCAACAATAGCGGCCCGGGTTAATGCATATACTTTGGTCATGCTCGGCTTTCTTCTTTACCAACCAGTTTTGACGACGGCGCCTGTATCCAGTGATTTCTCGATTGCGCGCATCACCTTCATTACATTTCGTGACTCGTACGGCGATATCCGCGGCTCGCTGCCCGAATCAAAGCAATCTGCAAAATGCTCGATTTCACTGGCGTATGCATCGATATCCGGATATGGAATTTCAACGCAGGGTTTGCCATCTTCAAACAATTTCAAGTAGCGCGTGCTGTTTGACATATCGTCAAGGTTTGCGCCCGCTTTCATACACTGCTCGATGCAGGCCTTGCTGCCGATAACCCTAAAACCTGTCGAGAACGGATAATCGCCCGGCATGTTCAATGAGGACTCGACGATCGATTTCATTCCGCTTTCAAAAGTCAGGGAGGTAGACATATAGTTCCAGCAGCCTTCAAACTTTTGGCCAATGGAGTATACCTCTGTGCATTTGCCAAACAAGTCGATCATATTGTCGATATCATGCGTATGCAGGTCGAATAGGCCCCCGCCGCTGATTTCAGGGTCGCGGTACCATTGCGCCCATGCGGGTATCTGCCCCAAACGGTGTGCGCTGACCATTTTAACTTCACCCAGCCTGCCGCTATTGACATACTCTTTGATAACTGTATTCTCGGGCCAAAACCGTACGACCTGTGCAATCATCAGCTTTACGCCATTGCTTTCCACGGCTTCGATTGCCTGGTCGATCTCATCCGCATGCAACGCAAACGGTTTTTCGCACAAAACGCTCTTTTTCGCATTGGCAGCTTTCGTGATGTATTCGCAATGACGATTCGTCGGCAAACAGACGTGAACGATATCGATGTCGGTCCTCTGCAGCATTTCCTCGGCCGTGGAGAAAAACAGGCAGCCTCTTTCTTTGGCAAGCTTGCTGCCTTTTTCGATATCGATATCTGCGATTCCGATCAACTTATGTTTTTTTGAGTTCTTTAATGCGGCGGAGTGGGCGGTACCCATAAATCCCGCGCCAATGATTCCAATGTTCGCCATGTTATCCTCTACTTTCTGTTCAAGATCCTGTTACACGCGGCAGACGCGTTGTAAATGGTCTGGTCGGAATAGTGTTTATAGTTTGGAATCATCTCTGGCGCATACCAACCGTCATACCCGATTGCTTCAAACGCATCCATGACGGCAGGCCAGTTGACGTCCCCCGAAAGCAGATCACAGAAGCAATTAAACCCGCCCGGCTCACGTCTGTAATCCTTGAGATGAACCGCTTTGATCCGCTTGCCCAAGATATTGATCCACTGCTCCGGGTAGCCCGTGAGGATCACGTTGCCGACGTCAAAATAGCAGCCGACATACTCAGAACCGATCTTATCGATAAAATCTCTGAACTCCAGCGGGGACAGTAAAAATTTATTCCAGACGTTTTCAAGGGCGATATTGACTCCGGCCTGCTCCGCATAAGGTGCAAGTTCCTTCAATCCCTCAAGCGATGCGTCGTAAGCTTCGTCGTACGGCATCAGGTCGCTACCCCCGCCCGGCAGAAAATCCACGCCAACCGCGCCGGGTATGACAAGGATGGCTTCGGCGCCGATTTTGTTCGCAAGATCTAGTTGCCGCCTGATCATATCTTTTGCTTGCTGCCGGATTTGTTTTAACTTGCTTGTCAGCAAATAGTCCCAGCAGAGCCCGCAGGCGAGCGTAGGTAATGCAATCCCTTCCTCCCGCGCGATCTTCGCAGCTTCCTCGCCGGCGTTCTCGGTGTCAAGTCCCGTAAGACCCGTTTGCGCCATAGCCAGTTCAATCCCATGAAAGCCCGCATCCTTTGCAAGCCTGATTGCCTGGGGGACCGTAGTCCCCCCTGCGAACGACCAGAAGTTGATACTCTTTTTCATAGCTGCACTCCTGAATTTATAAGTCAATGATTCGTTTTTCGTCGTTGCTGCGATACGCGGCTTCAATCACCCTTTGAACCTGTACGGCGTCGCTGGCAGGTATCTCCAACGGTGTGTTTTCTAAAATGGATCTGCCGAAGCTTTCGATCTCACGCTGATACATGTTTCCGAGTTCGGCATTCAACACGCTTGAATCAACCTGTTTTTTGTCCTGCGCGGCGTCATAGCCGCCTACAGCATCCATAAACAACGCATCGACGCTTCCGCCATCCACCTGACCAATGACCGCATCCCCCATGAGCCTTCCCTTTGTGCCGAAAAACTCCAAACGCCATTTTGCAGCATCGTCTGGAATATTGAAATGCGATTGTACCGTGCACATGGCTCCATTCTTTAAGCGAAGCAGAACGGAAGAGGAATCCTCCACTTCATAGCGGAACGTCAGCGTATCGTGGAATGCGGCCACCTGAACGACAGGACTTCCGGTAATATACTGGATAAGGTCGATGCAATGAACCCCCATATCCATCAGCGCTCCGCCACCCGCAGCAGACTTCTTCTGCCGCCATGCGTTCTCCATATCCGGATACCAGCAGGTGAACTGAGAGAAACCGGTGACTACATCCCCGATCCTGCCTTCCGCGACAGCTTTTTTCATTTCCATGACGTATCCGCCAAAGCGCATCATCAAGCCCGCTGCGATCTTGACACCTTTGCTTTGGCAGTACTCGATCACATCGGCGCCTTCTTCACTGGTCATCGCCAGTGGTTTTTCTATCAAAATGTGTTTCCCGTGGTCTGCAGCCAGCCGCGCCTGCCTGGCATGATGTACGACGGGCGTAGCGATATATACCGCGTCCACTTCTGGATCTTCGAGCAGCGCCAAATCGTTGTCATAAGCACGTTTCGCTCCGTACTTTACGCGCAACTTTTCCGCCAGCTCAATATCCACTTCCATTACCGCAACCAACTCAGCGTTGTTTGCCAGCATCATACCCGGTATCGTGCGGCGGTCCGCGATGCCGCCGGCCCCGATCACACCCCAACGAAGTCTTTTCATTTGGACCTCCCGCTATTTCTGATAATCGGCAAGTATCTTTTTGAAAGCGTCGATTACTCTCTGAATATGCGCGCGTTCCCATGTCGGATGTAAGAACAGGTTCACCGTGCGGGCCCGCAAGGATTTTGCTACGGGGCAAAGCGCATTTTCATAGGTAAGACCTTCGCGGGTATATTCTTTTGAATGGAACGGGAAATTCGCGGTTCCAAAACCGATAAGCTGTTTGTATGCCTGTTCTTCATATGCTTCGGGCCACTGTATGCCATAGCAGGGGACTTTCATTTCCACCAACTTTTTGACAAAAGTGGGTGCATCAATCGTCAGCAGGTCAAGATCCAGAGTGATTGGATACCACCAATAACTGTTTACACGCTCCTCCGTGTTCAGGGGCAGCCTTGCGATACCCTTCAGGCCCGCAAATGCCTGGTCATACATTTTTGCGAATTCTAAACGTCTTGCCAGATTCCACGAATCAAAACGTTCCATTTCGTTGATACCGATTTGGCTCTGAATTTCTGTCATACGGTAGTTAAAGCCGACTCGGTTATGGATATAGGGGAGTTTTTCTTCCAAGGCAAGCATGTTCATACGCTTTTTAACGTCATATCCGTGGTCCCTGAAGGAGCGTGCCTCCCAGCCAACGTCCTCATTGTTGGTAAGCACCATTCCGCCTTCTCCGCCTGTTGTGAAATGCTTGGACTGGCAAAAGCTGAAGCAGCCGACGTCCCCGATCGTACCGGTCATCTGCCCGTTAAATTTTCCGCCGATACACTGGGCCACGTCCTCGATCACGTATAAGTTATGCTTCTTCGCAATGCTCATGATACGAGCCATGTCACAGACAACGCCGTAAAGGTGTACACAAACAATGCCCTTCGTCCTCGGTGTGATCTTGCGCTCGATATCATCGGGATCAATGGTATGGTCCTCCGTAACATCGCAGAACACGGGAACGGCGCCGGCCTGTACAATCGCAAACGAGGAAGCAATAAACGAGTAGGAAGGAACCAATACCTCATCCCCGGGGCCAATCCCAAGGCTTGCAAGACCGATATGCAGCGCTGCGGTTCCATTCGTGCAGGAAATGGCCATCTTGGCGCCTGCCCAATCTCTGAACATTTCCTCAAACTGCATACCCTTTTTCCCGGTCCAATAGTTTACGAGACCGGATTCGATTACTTGTCTTACGTCATCTGCGGTCTTGGGGTTAAACTGAGGCCACATGGGAAATCCGAGTTCGGCGATCCCCGCCGCGTTCATTGCCAGTTCATTATCCTTTTGACTCATTGCTTAGTACCTCCCGGTTCATGATGTATTTATTGATGGAGAACCCGATAGGGTCCTTATTGATTGCATTTTTATAAGGAAGGGGCGCTGTAAGCGCCCCCTCCGAACCTACACGGATAATCAGCCGTTGGGGAATGCATAGAAATCTTTGATGTTTTCGGTGTTGCAGATATACAGGGGGATGTTTGTAACCCTTTCAAACTCGGTCTGACCCTGGACGTACTTTACATAGTTGTCCAGTGTGATCTTTGCGATCGCTGCGGGGTCTACGATCAGGGCTGCTTCATAAATGGGATGTCCGTCGCGCAGTGCGCGGAAAGGCTCGTCGCCGTAAGCGCCCATGCAAAATACCTTAACATCGGTCTCGCCGCGCGCTTCCAATGCGGATACAGCGCCCCATGCACCATTGTCAACAACAGAAACCACGATATCGAACGGTTCAACGATGTTGGCGATCGCGTTGGCGCCCTTTTCACGGTTGCCTTCGCAGTCCTGGCGGGAGATGACCTGTACTTTACCGTTGGTGGCTTCAATGACCTTCATGAACTCGTCTTCACGGTGTATGCAGTGCTCGGAAGCATAGTTGCCAAGCAACACGATTTTCGCTTCGCCGCCAAGGTTCTTGTTGATGTAGTCCACAACATATTCGCCTACCATACGGCCAGTTTCGTAGTTGTCCCAACCGGTATGAGATATAACATTTTCATAGCTGGGCTCGGAGTCATAGGTGAAAATCGGGATGCCGGCTTCGTACGCTTTGATAAAAGCAGCCGTGCAGCCATCGAGGGTTGCGGGGTCAGCAAAGATAACGTCAACGTTGCGCGAGATCATGTTCTCGATCTGCTTATTTTGAGTCTCAGCATTGAGATCGCCATCTTCTACGGTGATTGTTGCGCCCAGTGCAGCAGCTTGTTTTTCGAATTCTTCTGCAAGAAGGGCACACCAAACGTCGCCTTTATAAACGATGGTATTGCCGATCACCTTGCCGGCAAGAGGCAAGTCTGCGGAGGGAGCTTCAGGAGCTTCGGACGCCTCAGTTGCTTTGGGGGCTTCGGGAGCTTTGGTTGCTACGGGTGCTTCTGGCGCTTGGGCGGCAGGCGCAGCGCAGGCAGCAAGGCTGAGAATCATGCACAGGGCCAAAGATAATACCAGAATTTTTCTCATTGTCGTTTCCTCCATCGTTTTTTTATCTTAACGGCTTCCCGTCAGATCCTGTTACACACAAAGCGCCATAATCTTTTCCTGACTTGCTTCCTCGCAAGTCAGTTCGCCCGTCATAATCCCGTCGTGCAGTACGACGATCCGGTCGCACATTCCAAGTATTTCTGGCATTTCGGACGAGATTAGCACGATGGTTTTTCCCTCTTCGACCAATCCGTTGATCAGACGGTAGATCTCCGCCTTCGCGCCGACGTCGATACCACGGGTCGGTTCATCCAGGAATAAGATGTCGCTGTTTTGTAGCATCCACTTTGCAATGACGACCTTCTGCTGATTTCCGCCAGAAAGATATTGGACCTGTGTATCCAGTGTTGGGGTAGAAACATGCAGCTTCTTGGAGTATTCCTCCGCATACTTTGTTTCCAGAGCATTGCGAACAATGCCTTTTTTGATGACCTTGTCGATGCTCACCATGCAGATATTTCGTTTTACCGAGAATATTTGAACAAGCCCCTGCTGTTTTCTGTCCTCCGGGATTAGCCCTAAACCATCTTGAATGGCTTCCTTAAAGGACCTATAATTTACTTTTTTCCCTCGAACCCTGACCTCGCCGGAGTCGATTTTATCAATACCCAGGATTGCCCGCGCAAGCTCAGTCCGGCCCGACCCGACCAATCCGGATATTCCGAGAACTTCTCCTTTTTTAACGCTGAAGCTGATGTCCTTCAAAACGCCTTTTCGGGTAAGATTCTTGACTTCGAGTACCGTTTCCCCGACTTCGACCTTAACCTTGGGATATTCCTGGCCCAACTCCCGGCCGACCATCAGCGTAATCAGGAGGTCCCTGTTCACTTTTTCGATGGGCAACGTATCGATATGCTTTCCATCGCGCAGAACTGTTACATAATCGGCAAGCTTGAATACCTCATCCAGACGGTGTGATATGTAGATAACCGTGATTCCTTCTTCCTTAAGCTTGCGTATAATATCAAACATAATCTCGAGCTCACGGTCGGACAATGTCGCGGAAGGCTCATCCATGATCAGCAGCTTGACGTCATGGTTGATTGCCTTGCAGATCTCAACGATTTGTTTTTTAGCCACCGAAAGGGATTCCACTGGAGCATTCACGTCAATATCGATTCCCAATTCGGATATGATTTTTCTGGCTCGGGCGCGCATTTCGGCCCAATCGACCAATCCTTTTTTATAAATCAGATTGCCGATGAACATATTCTCGGCGACGGTCAGGGGCTCCGCCAGCTTGATTTCCTGGTGGACCACAGCAATGCCGGTCCGGATGGAATCATGGGGCGTTTTAAAGTTCACCGGTTTGCCGTTGAGTAGTACATTGCCTTTATCGGCGTGGTAGATACCGGCGAGAATTTTGATCATTGTGCTTTTGCCCGCGCCGTTTTCTCCGACCAGTGCATGTATGCTCCCTCGCTCAATTTTGAACGAAACATCGTCCAATGCTTTTACGCCGGGGAAGCTTTTGCTTACATTCTCAAGAACCAGTATGTTTTCTTTTTCCATAACGTGTTCCAAACCTTTCCTCATAAATTTTGATAATTGTAGAGGTACAGGTCAGGATTGTTTCCTGTTGCGCAGTACGTCCATAGTGATTGCAGCGACAAGCACTACTCCCTTTAATACATCCTGCATGAACGGGTCGACGCGCAGCTGAGCCATGCCATTGAACAATGTGATAAGGAATATTGAACCGAACATGGTCCCCACAAGCTTGCCCTTCCCACCTGTGAGGCTTATACCGCCTATGATCGATCCTATGACGGCGTCAAACTCGTAGCCCTGGCCGTTGGTGATCGCCACGGAATTCAGGCGGCTCATCAGAACGACACCCGAAAACGATGCAAGAAGTCCTGCGATTACAAAAGTGATGAACGTATATTTCTTAACATTGATACCGGCAAAAAATGCAGCCTCACATCCACCACCTACCGCATAGATATTGCGGCCGAGCTTTGTTTTGACGGACAGGAACTGCGCGAGGGCATACAGCCCAATCATGATCAGAACACAATATGGTATGGGTCCCAGATAACCGCGCCCGAAGAATGCGATCTGATTGGAGAAAGTCGCGATCGGCGTCGCGTTGGTTATGACCTTGGCCAAACCGTAGCATATATTCTGCGTGCCCAAAGTAGCGATAAATGCCGGAAGCCCGACATAGGCCGTCAGCCCGCCGTTGATAACGCCCAGAAATGCACCCGCAGCCAACATGATAAAAATGACGAGCCATGGATTCATGCCGTCCGGTCCGAAAGCGACATCCTTCATTAAAACTGCCCCAAGGCAGCTTGTGAACGCAACATTGCGTCCCAGAGAGAGGTCGAAGTTACCGGTCAGCAGAACAATGGCCTGACCTAGCGCGCAAATGGATACGGTGGAGCTTTGCAGCAAAATATTCTTCCAGTTGTCCCATGTCATGAACCATTCTGATGTAATCGTAAATACGATGCTCATTAGGATGATTCCGATAATAGACATATATTCCTTGGAGAACCTGGAGAATAGTTCGGCTATACTGGTGTTTTTGCTTGCCATGATTTGCGCTTGCGGTTGACTCATCAATTTCACTCCTTTGATTTTCGCAGATAACATAAGGGGCTCAACTTTACACAATTGTGCGGGGCCATAGAAGAAATCGGTGGGGTAAAGGGAACAATCTGTACTTGAAATGATCATTGCTATATTACAACAACATATTCTTAAAATCAATAGCGATTCTGCAAGTATTGATATTTAACAGAATATTGTACATCTATATTTTTAAAAAAATCCCTAATTTTATTGACATTTTCATTCAAATAATTTACAATTTGTATTGAATAATAAATCCGTTGGATTAATTAAGAGGTGACACATGATAAAATCAAAGCATAAAGAGCGCGTAAAAAACGGGTTCTCGCAGCAAAAAATTAAAACCTCTAATTTAACGCTTTTGTTTGGTCTTATACGCAAGAATATGCCGGTATCTAGGGCGCAGCTGGCAGAGATTACCGGCCTATCCCCCACGACGGTCTCCATGCTCGTGGACGAGCTGATCCAAAGCAAGTGGGTCATAGAGACGGGCCTTGGCGATTCGTCAATCCGGGGACGTAAGCCTATCATGCTCAAAGTAAACGCAACTGGCGGGTATATCGCCACCATTGAGATACTGAGCCGTGGTTTTATTTGCAGCCTTTATGACATCTGCCTCCATAAGCTCGGAAGCGTCAGAGTACGCGATGAAAAAGTAACGGCAGAGCGGGTGAGCGAAGAAATTCGTACATTGCTAAAGTCCAAAAGAGCGGCGCTTTACAGGCTTTTGGGCGTACATGTCATGTTCCCGGGATTATTTAATTCCGAAACAGGAAGTTTTGAGTTTTCCGCAGTGCTCCCTCTTGAAGAGTTCATAGAAAAGGATTTGATCTTATCCCTTAGGAAGCATTTCCCGGAAGCCGATGTACGAGTCAGCAACGTAACGCGTGTGATCGCCTTCAGAGAATTTTTGGCTGACGATTATGTTTCCGGCACTCGGCTCTTATCCGTCAATATCGATGAAGGTATCAGCGCAGCGGTCGTGATCGGGGATGCACACAAGGATATCAATAGCTGTTTCCCTTTAGAGATCGGACATATCATCGTAGACCGCACCGGCCCTATATGCAAATGTTCCAATCACGGCTGCCTTGAAACGATGTGCTCGACCGTAGCGTTGTTCCGCACCCTGAACGAAAAGACACAGCTTAATCTCTCCTATCTTGAATCCTTCGGTGCGGAACAAAATCTGAGCGCGCTGGATGAGGTCGCAAGGTCATTCCAGGCAAACGATCCAGAAGTACTGCGGGTGATGCAGGATTTCTGTTTCACGCTGTGCTGCGGACTTGTGAGTGTTATCAACTTATTTGACGTACAAAGCATACATATCGGCGGATCCATTCTTGCTTTGGGCGAAGAATTTATTCAAATGGTACGCGATACGATGGATCGGGAATTTAAGCTTAGCAACTCAAAAGGTGAAGTTTTCATAGAAGGCTCAAAAAGTGATTACGAGTCCATGCGGTGTGCCGCAGTCATGATGTCAATGGACGAAATATTCAGAAGCATCAACTAGACGGCATAGCATACACCTTTTTTGGCTCAAACCGCCTTATTGAAGAGGGCTTTGTACGGCCAGAAAAAGTACCGCACCAGGAGGCAGCGGCTGCGCAAGGCAGCCGCTGTTTAACATTAACTTGCTCAGTTCGTATCTGCGCACAGCGGTCCCGCAAGTTCTTTCATGAAGAACAGCTTACCTGGGAGAGTCGGGATATAGCTGGATGTAATGCTTTTTGAAGGTCCATGCCGCAGCGTGATCCATAAACTCATGCCTTGCCACTGCATCCCACGGCTCAATACGCCGTCCGCTCCTCCAATGATATAGTCGGAACCGAATATGATGCCGGGTCCTATCGTATTTGCGAAGCAAGGAATCAGCGACCAATTGCTTCGAAAGCTTGTTATCGCGTTTTGCTCGATCGTAAAAGGATGCAGTCTCGCGCCAATTCTATGGGTCGCAGCCATCCATTCTTTCTCATTCGCGTACTCAGTAGCGAATTGGGGTTCCCAGAAGGCAATATGACACATACGACCGATGCCGAATACCAGTACCTGTTTTGCGCCTTTTGCCTTAAGTGCAGCAATTTTTTCAGCATACTGGGGGAGATTATCCTTAGTCGCAAAATTTCTCTGGCCGACTGGAACGGTCAATTCACCGAGAGGCCCGTAAAAGGCGTTGATCATGGCGTTTTGGAAGGCAGCGGGATTTTCCGGCGGCAGGGTATTGCCCTTATCATCACTCCATTCATCCATGTTGAACCCATGCACATGTTTACAGTCCACATTCCATTCCTTCAAATAATAAACCGCCCATTTATACATCCCCATAGGTCCCACCGGCAGAATCAGAATTAAATCGTGCCCGCTCTCCTTCGCATTCCTGATCTGCATGGCAATCTCGTGACCCATATAGGCACCGAACTCTTCTAAGCTGTCACAAGGCACCGGTTTGAAGCCTTTGTTCCAGAACGGCTGCGGATCCAGGATGGAATCCGGATCGTAAGAACAGCATTTTCCGATACGCCCGATGTCCCAACCGTCGGGCATGATCTCTTCGAAATACGATCCTTTCATCGTGTTGAGCATGTCCATAAACATTGCCTCCTTTTATTTATTCCAGTGGAATTATTAATTCTTTAATCATTATGTTTCGTTTTTGTTTTAAAGTCAAGTTTTTGAAATTCTAAATTTCGATTGACATGGATGTGCAGATGGTCAGGCAGGCGCCTGCCCCATGTGGATAGCAGCCGCTATCTTACGGATCAAATCTCTGCTTGCGGCTGTAAGCAAATCCCCCGCGCAAGGATCGTACCGGCTGGACGCATACGAAGTTTTTACCTCGTATCCTCCCTCTGAAAAAGCCTCTTTGGTTGGAATATATCCTACATAATCATTTGCAAGGCCGAATATCATCGCATCGCAAAAAGGATTTTCCGCCAAGGCGTTTATGGCATGCTCCAAAAAAACTTCGCCCGGGAAGGTGAGTATCAGCGCATCACCTAGCACGATGGCCTGTATCAAAGTTTCTTCTTCCGTGTGCGTAAGCCCTGCCATTTCTAATATGCTGAGGGCTTCCACCCGTGGGTCCAATCCATGCAATTGTGCTCCCTTATACTGGGCTCCCATTAAGTTCTGTGCGCGTTCAGCTTCCTCTTTTGTAATACGCCGCAAAGGGAGCGTCAGTTTCTCGCTGAGCGACAGCAACTGAATGCGTTCTTTTAAACCGCGGTTTTCAAGAGCGCCGTCAATAATACGGATTGCTCCTTCGGCGAGTCCCATGCCCACGCGTTCCGCTTCGGCAAAACCGGTAATGAAAGGTTTATAAGGGTTGGCCGCCACCTGGTTGCCTTGTGCGCCATTCATGTAAAGAACAACGACGTCCTGTCCATAATACTGCTTGAGTTTTTCCGTAAGGGTGTGGATATAGTCGCGCGTATAGAGCCAGTCCTCGCCGCATACCACCGCTGGATGGCTGGTATATTGGAGGATCAGGCCCTTTACTTTGGCGTTTAAGTCCGTAAATACAAAAGCATGCATCATGCTGTCGCCGTTTGGGCCGGCAAGACGGACGATCCGATCCCGGTCATAATCCTCAAAAACCATGCGCAGCGTACCGTCATCCATCATAACGCGGCGATTAAATGAGAAACCGTCTACAATACCGCGGCTGTGCGCCATTTGGGAATCTGCAGCGGCGGCGATCACTTCGGGCGCCGCAGAAGAGACTGCGTCCACAAGCCAAACCCTGTAATCCAAACATGCAGCCATATCTGAATCGTTTAAAAAAGGTTTGAATATTTCTACGGTATTGGGGCCGCTGTGCGTATGCGTTGCCGTGATAGTGATATTTGCGGCCGGAATATTGCAGCTCCTTTCGATATTTGCTTTCATGGCGTCTGCATCGCATTTTTTTATGCCGAGCAGATCCATTTCGATGAACAGATGCCGATGCGTATCAGATGCCAGATAGGCGAAATTGGCGAATAAATCGTCATGGATGCCGCGCGAACGGGAATCCTCCCTTCCGTTGCCGGCAAGAGGAACACCGATCGGCGGTGTAATTTTCAAAGAGAAAAAGCTTGTCTTCATTAAGGTCCTCCAAATTTTGCGTTTGCTACGAATCATAGACGATTGATCTGTTAGGAAAAGATCATACCACGTTTATGGCCTTGTTAGGGCCTGCGCCGATCTGGCGCTGCGCTTCCTCATAATAATATTGTGCATTCTCACGGCCCAGCTCCGCAGCGAGCAACGGATCTTCGAGCCCATCGAATTCAATTGAATACCATCCTTTGTAACCCGACCGTATCAAAATCTTGAATATTTGTATGAAATCCACACTGCCGTGACCGATCACGGTACCACGCAGAAAATCACCGTTTTTACTTAGATACCATCCTTTTCCGGGGAATTGAGCCGAACCGGCCTTTTTAAGATAATCCTTTATATGTACGTGCACAATATTATTCAAGAAATGCGCAGTGAAATCCTCGGGCCGCTCATTGACAAAAAGAATGTTCCCCAAATCCGAAACCACCCCCTTGTTCGGCTCAGGCAGGCTCAGGAAAAAGTCTCCATAGTTTTGAATCCCGTTTACGACATATCCTTGATCCTCATATACGCAGGTAATGCCATACTTTGCGGCATAACGCTGGATCCGCCCGGCAGCTTCGATCAACTGCGGTTTGATTTGCTCGTACAAAGGCATTTCGTGTGCCGTATGTTCGAGCGTGGGAGCGATGGTATGGTGAAAAAATTTGGCGCCCATCACATGTGCCATATCAATGAATGCAAAAATACGCTCTGTCTGTTGGATATAATCAGCCGTTTCCAGCCTGACAGGCATTGAAAAGCACGGGATCTCAAGTCCAAGCCGCGAACACCGGTCGGCGAACCTCTTGGCTTTCTCGGTATCTGGCACAGCCAACTCGCCGATGTTCGTAGGCTCCACCGCACCAAATCCCGCCTCCTTCGCGAATTCCAATGCTCCATCCATCGTTAGTCCGGACTCAAAAAGCCGGCTCAAGCTGATCAAAAATAAACACTGTTTCATGTCTCGCCTCCATAGGTTTGTTTAACACCGCATTCGCGGCTTTGTAAAAATCCTCACCGCAAGTCCTGCAGGTCGGGTGCTTCGCCACGATTCCTGGTTGTCTAATCATTCGTTAACATGGCATTCGGAATCTATTTGTCCAATGAACTTAATATATGGAGAGAAAGAAATCTTAGGGCGAGGATCGAAGGCGATATAGGCCTCTATACCCCGACCATCCTTCAATTTCCGCTCTGACCTTTGCCGGATGAGATCTGAAATGATTTGTTCTTGCGAACGATATTCACGGATCGCTTCCGCGATCTGGTCTTCCGCAATGCCGGATGCTATGATAATCCGGTTCGCGCGAACGGATGTATCCCTTTTATTTACCAGAGCGTCTTCCGGGTCAAAATCCGCCCATACGGAGTATTCGAGGAAGGATCTTACCGTATGGGGCTTGCCGTAATCAACCAGTATGGGGTCTCCCGCCTGTGGCGCATTGTAGCTTGCCATGATATGAGCCGCGAGATGATCGATGTGCTCCCGATAATGGTTAGGCACAAGTACACGGGTGATTTTATTCTCCCTAAAAAAGCGCAGCATGCGGGGCATATCGCCCTCGGCATTCGCCGCCGTGGTCCACCCAATACGGCCGATCGCAGAAAAGTCGCCAAATCCGAGGCGTAGTATGTTTTTGTGCGGTATGCCCAAATGCGCGTAACACTCCAATGTCTCCGCCATTCTGGTCTGCTCAATTGTCTCTTTTTCCTCCAAGGAACTGTATCCGGCATCGCCCCTACAAAAAATGAATACATATACGTTTGCGCCGGCCTGCCGCGCAGCAAGCATAGCGTATCCTGCGCCGATGACCGCGTCATCATCATGCGGGCTCATCACGCAAATGTTTTCATCCGCTCCCCAGTCGGGAAAGATAGTCCCAATGTCATCCGAGATTGTTTTTGAATTCGTATCGCAGAATCGAAAACTAAGTATGTTTTGCATTCCTACCCCTTTAAATCATAGTGTAGATTTGGCCTGACCGACTGACAAGAATTCTTTGCTTAGAATGATTTGAACATAGTATATAGGATTTACTCAGCCGAATCCACCTATATTCGTTACATTTTCATATCGTTATCCAGGGTTTGCGCAAAAGGTAGCCGTGAATTCCTGCTTTTTGGTGCTTTTGCTTCTTTACGACTACCGACTTTTGTTGTTGCCGTGGCTTTACTACCCCCTTATTTCTTACGGAGAAGCCGTAGGATGGCAGAACATATCGTTTGACAAAAAAGTAAATTTTATTACATCTTCTAATTGTGCTGGTATATATTAGGACATATAATTAGTATACGAAGCTTTTATAGACAACCCGCGTTAGGCGACAAGAAGTTCAATCAAGGCGAGATTATAGCAATAATGGGAAGCCCGTTAAGAGGAGGAGCATTATGAATAATTATCCTAAAGACATTATTGATGGCGTAGAATTGCCACCTTTGGTTATTAGGGAAGATTATGATTTGTTGGGCAAATATAATGGAGCCATTTATATTGAACATGGGGCACTTAGACTTATAGGCCGTCATAATGGTTCGTTACATGCTCAACCCAATACTAAAATAGAAATATTAGGGGAACAAAATGGCTCTACACATATAGAACATGGGGCAACCGTTAGTGTTAAGGGGTCGGCTAATGGAAGTATGCATTTAGAATGTGGTGGTGAATTGATAATTTGTGAGGGCGGAAAGCACTCCGGTTCTCTGCACAATTCGGGTAAAGTTGTAATTCGTGGAACGCATGGCGGCAGCATACATGATGATGGTGATATTATTGTTGAAGCTGGTGGACGAATAATTAAGCCCACTATAAGGAATGGCGTTTCGTATTACGAATGGTAGTTAAGGGGGTACTCAATGGCTCAACTTGATACATATAGAAATACTTTGGTTAGAAAACGCGGTGAACTTGCAAAGCTAAATCAAGATTTGGCAAAAGAGCAAGCTAAAATTTCACCATTGCAGCACAAAATAATATCTGCCAATAATGCAATTAAACGAACCAAAAGCCAATCCACCGTAAAATCCAAACTTAGTGAAATCGAACGCGCCAATAAGTCAATCGCCGACACTCAAAAAAAGTGCGGGAGCATACAAAAAAAGATAGCTCAAAAAGAAAAAGAAGTGGCAACTGTTGATAAAAATTATAGAGCCGAAGAAGCTAAAGCTAATAAGAAACAATCTCTTGAAGCAGCACGCCAAACAGAGGCGATGGAACAAGCAATACGCCAGCATGGGTATACACAGGCTCAAATGCAAGCAGAAATTGAACGTCTTAAAGCAGTTCCTGAAAAAATTACGGTTCTTTTTATGGCAGCTAATCCTACTGACACCCCCCAACTTCGACTTGATGAAGAAGCACGTTCAATTCAAGAAAAAATCCGACTTTCGGAATATCGTGATTCTGTTCATTTTGAAAGCCGTTGGGCTACTCGTTCGTCTGATATATTGCAAGCCATTAACGAAACAAATCCAACAATCGTACACTTTAGTGGTCATGGAGCGCAGACAGGAGAACTTGCTCTGCTGAATCCTGATGGAAGCACAAAAATTGTTACTAAGGAAGCTATTACTATGGCAATGGCAACAGCTTCTGATACTATCCGTTTGGTGGTTTTCAATGCATGTTTTTCCGAATCGCAAGCTGAAAGTGTTGTCGAACACATTGAAGCTGCGATTGGTATGTCAGATTCGATTAGAGATGATACTGCTTGCACATTTGCAGCGCAACTATATTCTTCAATAGGCTTTGGGCGGTCACTTCAAACATCATTTAATCAAGCGATTGCGGAATTATTATTAGAGGGCATTCCCGGCGAAAACATTCCCCAAATTTATGCCCGTGATAATATTGACTTGAATGATGTAATTTTGGTTCGGCCAGATATGTAATGCTATTCGCTGCCGCAAAGGAGAAATGTTTTTTGGATAATGATAAACTTAGTCAGTTGATGAACACTATAATTGCGGATTATTTCACCACATTTAGTTACGAACCCATTAGCCTATCATTAACCTTTGCGGATGATATGTGGAAAGCATATTTTGATTTGCGCCCAGACTGACCTGCCGTAATCCATCCTTAGACCGGAAAACCCTGGTGCCACTTCTTGGTATTCTGTCCCCAGAAAATCGTCTGCGAATTTATGTTTAATCCTGGCGCAATGGAGTGAACTTCGCCTTATGTTTTCTCGCGGGCTATGAAGTGAACTTTCCATTATGTTTAGCACCGGCTCGATGAAATGAGCTTCCGATTATGTTTATCAGCGGCCACGACGTGAACTAGCACTGGCACGATGAAATGAACTTCCGATTATATTTTATCCCATCGCGATGAATGGTTAATAATCCGAGACTCACCAATTAACCTACATGGAATGCGGTGAACAGTTGTTTCGATTTTAATGGAACCCAATCTATCACATTTATTATTATGTTGCATTCGCCAAAAGAAAGCTATTATCATTGTCTTTGCTTTATTTCGACATAATTCACAAGAGCATTAGTCCTTTTAATAAAAAAACCTGCATTTTTATGCAGGTTTTTGTTCTGGCATGATATTAAAGCTGCACCATAGAGTAAAGTTCATCCTTTTGATCCTGCGTAATACCGATATAGCGTAGGGTAATTGCCGGAGAACTGTGGTTAAACGTATCCATAATCAGGCCAATATTGTATTTTGAAATTTGATACGTCCAATATCCCCATGTTTTCCGAAGACTATGGGTGCCGAAGTTTTCAATGCCCAATGCTTCAGCGGCATCTGTCAGAACTTTATAAACCTGTATACGCCCCAAGTGTCCCCCCTTTCGGCTAAAAAACAGATAGTCCTCCATCGTAAGACAATACGCTTTCATATAGTCTTGAGACATTTTCTAAGTGTATCGTTTAGTTTAATGCGCTTTTCTTTCCCCGTTTTCTGTTCGGTTAGTGTCAGATACTCGCGGAACTGCATATTTTCAAGGTAGATTTCTTTTACTTTAATGGGTATGATATCGCTGATACGCAAACCGGTATTGATTCCAAACTTAAACAAAACCGCATACTTAGGTTCATACCCTGCTAGGTATACGTACATTTGCTTGATTTTTTTCTTGTCACGGATGGGTTGTACGGTCATTCCTCTTCCTCCAAGGATACTATTTCTACAATTATCGACTAAAAAAGAGTATATCAAATTGCGCTTATATTTACAATCATTTCAAATTACCTCCTTATATCTTTATTTATCTCCTTATTTCTTCCATTATTAATGCAACATAATAATAATTTTGTTTATTAGCCAAAAATCCCGGTACATTATTCCAGTTTTCTTGGTATCTAGTATCTTTTGCCAAAACAGTGCGCCGTGCTTGCGCATATGATTTTGAAAAATAATCAGGAGGTAAACGCAATGGCACTTGAGCAGGAAATCCTGCGCGAAGAATGGGAGGACACCCAGCAAGGAAGGTTTTTAACCTTTGTTGTAGACGGAGAAGCGTTAGGAGTGGAGATTGCATATGTAAAGGAAATTATCGGCGTCCAGCCAATTGCACGCCTTCCGGAAACGCCCGCTTACATGAAGGGTGTCATCAACCTGCGTGGGAACATTATCCCCGTCATCGATATGCGCTTAAAATTCCACAAACAGCCCGAAGAATATACGGACCGTACGTGCGTTATTGTCGTAGACGTTGGCACCCATTTGGCAGGGCTGATTGTAGATAGGGTAACAGAGGTGCTCCGCATTGAACAAAGCGATATTGTTCCGCCACCGGAGCAAAGCGCAGACTCAAGCAGCTACATCAAAGGCATCGGCAAATCGGATGGGCAGGTAAAGCTGCTATTAGATACTGAAAAATTACTTGCACACGTACGCCCCATTAGTAAAAAAGAACAGGAGTAACTATTGTCATGAAGAATTTGTCTATCTCTAAAAAACTTGTGCTTACGTTTACAATTATTTTCGTTTTATTCCTTACGACAGTCGTTATTACGCTTCTGAGCATGACGACCATCACCGATAAATTTTCTACTTTTCACAACAATTCCTTTGTAGCTTCCAATGAAGCAATCAATATTCGCCGCGGCTTACAGGAACTTGAAAAGCTGATTCTAAGTGTTGCCACAGCAGAAACACAGGAGGCGGCAGACCAATACAAGGCAAGCATTCAGGACGCCCTGACACAACTCAACGCATCTATCGATACAATGGATATCATCTTATTGGAAGATACGGATAAAATGCAAAATTTGCATGATCTGCTTGCGCAGGCGCAACTAGCCCGAGAAAGTATTATAGCGCTGGCAGACGCCAATAAAAAGGCCGAGGCGCTCACCATGTATCAAGACCAGTATGCCCCCATTGCACAGCAAGTGCGCGATGTCGCAGCTTCTATAGGGGATAATGTCTCAGCACGTGCAGAAAAGTTCTATAGTGAGAGTCAAGTTGCAGCACAGAACGGTTTCACACTTGCCATTTCCATTTCTGTAGCGGCTCTAATGATTACTGTTGTCCTGTGCGTTTATATCGTACGGAGCATTACAAAGCCCCTCCTCGAAATTGAAGGCGCAACCAAGCAGTTAGCAGCAGGAAATCTATCCGCAACCATTTCCTACGAATCCCGCGATGAGTTAGGCTCCCTTGCCAACAACACCCGCAAGCTAATCGAAAACCTGCGCATTTATATTGGCAACATTTCCGATGTGCTCGGTACAATGGCAGATGGTGATTTGACTGTAGAAGTCGATATCGACTATGTAGGCGACTTTGCACCCATCAAAGCGTCCCTGGAGCGTATCCTCTCCTCCCTCAGCGGTGCGCTCATGCAGATCAGCCAGTCTTCCGAGCAGGTAGCAATCGGCTCCAACCAGGTGGCAAGCGGCGCACAGGCACTCTCCCAGGGCTCTACTGAGCAGGCAAGCTCTGTCGAAGAACTTTCCGCCACCATTAATGAGATCTCCCTGCAAATTAAGCAGAATGCTGAAAACGCCCAGCAGGCCAACAAAATGGTCAACGCAACCACGCAGGAAATTGAAAATGGCAACCGCCAGATGCTGCAGTTGGTTGCCGCAATGGATGAGATCTCAAAAACGTCAAACCAGATCGGCAAAATCATTAAGACCATCGACGATATTGCATTCCAAACCAATATTCTGGCGCTTAACGCTGCGGTTGAGGCAGCAAGAGCGGGTGCTGCCGGAAAGGGCTTTGCCGTAGTGGCCGAAGAGGTAAGAAACCTTGCGGGCAAGAGCGCGGAAGCCGCAAAAAATACCACCGCCCTCATTGAAAGCGCAATCCAGGCAATCCAGAACGGCACACATATGGTGAGCGCCACCGAAAAATCCCTTGGCCTGATTGTGGAAAAAGCCGACGGTGTTTCCAGATTGGTCAACGAAATTGCCGGAGCCTCCAACGCCCAGGCCACAGCCGTCACACAGACCACACAGGGGATTGAACAGATTTCAAATGTGGTACAGAACAACTCCGCTACTGCGGAAGAAAGCGCCGCAGCGAGCGAAGAACTCTCCGGGCAGGCTCTCGTCCTCCAGCAGTTGATCGCACGCTTCCGCCTGCAGGGAGAGGGACAGCTTTCCACGACAGCTCACGCGCCTGCAGCACCAAAGCGTGTTCATACAGTTGCAGAAGAAAGCGCCATACACTTTGATAAATATTAATACGAGTTTCGTTCCAACTGATCTGTTCTAATCCAGCCAACAGAACAGCGGTGCGTCGTACTATAAACGGCGCACCGCTGTTTTGCCGCGAAGATGATAAGCAATTTGGTAGGTGTATGATGAAGCAGCCGCGAAAAATCTACATACTCGCTTTTCCTAATGAACTAGTCTCCGAATCGCTACAAAAGCTTCGTAATGATTATGGTGCTGTTCTTTTACCATATTGTGAGGATACGGTGCAGGCGCTCAGACACATCCATCCCTCTATCATCGTTATGCACGCTACGTACCAGTTGATTGAAAAACTCACCCTGTGCAGGCGTATACATGCGCTTCCGTCGCTTCGTCATATTCCAGTCATATTGCATTTTTCGAAATCGGCCATGTATTGGACCATGCGCGGACAATGCAGATTGTCGGGCGCGGAGCCCGTCTACAGTATTCATTCACTCTCCCTGCTTCACCGCCTGCAGACGGTTTTCAATCAGTATGCGGCCTACGATTGCCCGGAGCACACCCCACTCCAATGGGCGTGCCTACATGCAGCGTCAAAGCTGGCCACATCCATAGATGGCCATGGAGGTCACCTGCTCAGAACAAGGTTCTTGTTTGAGGCGCTGGCGGAGACAGCGCTTTCCTTGGGTACTTATCCGGGGATGCTTACAAAAGAAGGAATCCAAGTGATGGCGCAGGCGGCGGTATTCCATGACATTGGAAAGCTTGCCATTGACCCGGCCATTCTTCAAAAGCCTGGCAAGCTGAGTGAAGATGAGTTCGCCATTGTAAAAACCCACACCACATTGGCCCGAGACGCTCTATTAGAGGCCCATGCAGCTACGGGTAGTACATCACAGGTACTTCAGTACGCGCTTGACGTGATCTATTGCCATCACGAGCGTTGGGACGGTTCTGGTTATCCGCAAGGACTTAGCAGAGAGGAAATCCCCGTTCCGGCTCGCTTCATGGCGGTTGCGGATGTATACGATGCGCTGACGAGCAGCCGCGTGTACAAGCTCACCTTTTCTCACGAGAATGCCGCGAGCTACATCCTGGAGCAGGCCGGCAAACAGTTTGATCCACGCGCAGTTGAACTTCAGTCAATTACGGCAAACGTTTTGCGATATCTGCACCTGTTATCCAGATCCGGTTGGAGATAACGGCGAAGCACGTTAAACTGAAACAAAGCCCCCATTTATTTAATCAGATGAGACATTCATGGGTAGCCTGGCAGCAACTTTTTAGCGTCGTTGGCACTTTATGTATCCCAGCGGTGAAGTGTTCTTTAAGTGGTTGGTTAATGGATGGACGAAAATGAATGGAACTTGAGATAAAGCGATTAGTTAAATACACCAAAGAAGGTTAAACAGAGGCAAAACAAACTTCCGATTATGCTTATCTACGGTTTCGAACTGAACTTCCGATTATGTTTATCAACGGCTGCGATACGAACTTCCCATTATGTTTAACCCGAGCGGTTATCCAAACCTCGCATTATGTTTTACTGGAGCTTCAGCCTCTTTTATCCCCCTGGCATAGCTTGAGCCAGATAATTTCAAGCACAATAAAGATGGACAAGGTTAGCCTTGCCCGTCATGTAAAGGCGTTACGCTCCTCTCAACCGATAATCGTCTTTCCTTCTGGCGGTACTCGCTGTGGTGTCTAGCTACGTACCGCCTGCTTTGGAGATGCTGTTTTACACTGTTAGCGTGAGGCGCGCTCAGGGCAAGATTGAGGCTTTTGGTATAAAAGAAGTTCAAATTTGGGGCGTCTCAATTGGGACGGAGCATTGCAAAGTTGGGGCTTAGGCGTTATAACAGTAACCCCGTCAAAAATAGGTGTTTAGGCATGGTATTAGACCATCGAGCCAAGTTAATATGGTGGTTCCCAAATATCTTTCTGCTGGCCTTTGGCATTATATGCATTGAAGCGCCCAGCCCTGCATGAAGGGGCAAGTCAGCATACAATTACATCAATGTGGCTTTTTAAAAGCAGATCTTTCAATCCGTCATCAGGCTCGCGGTCGGTAAAGAGCATCTGAATTTCCTCCAGGGGCGCAATGCGATGGCTTTTACACCGGCCGAATTTATCCGAATCCACAAGCAAATACCGATAATCCGAATGAGCGAGCATCATGCGCCGCACCCGCGCCTCGCTTTCGCTGTTATCTGTCAATCCAAAACGTTCATGTAGTCCCGAGCAGCTTACGAAAGCTTTATCGGCATGGAGCTCCTCAAGCATGCCGGTTACCGAATATCCCACAAACGAACGGGAGGAAGGACGGTAAGAACCGCCCGCCATAATCAGATTGGTATGGCCACAGTCAGATAACTCCAGCGCAATCCGAAGGGAATTTGTAATGACGGAGAGTTTGAGAGAGGATTGCTTGATGGCTTTTGCAAGGTGCAGGGCGGTTGTGCTCGAATCGAGCATGATCGTATCGCCCTCGTCCAGCATAGTAAAGCTTTTTTGCGCAATGCGCGCTTTTTCCTCCACCAGCAGGGTCTCCCGCAGTTCATAAGGTGCTTCGCGGTCAAATGTTTTAATTTTGTAAGCGCCCCCATGCACCCGCACCACCGATCGATCATCCTTGACTATTTTCTCAAGATCCCGGCGGATGGTTTCTTCCGTTACGGAAAAAATCTTGCTTAATTCTGCGACAGATACGCTGTCGTCTGTGTTGAGCAATTCACGGATGGCGGACAGTCGGTTAATTGCCAGCATACCGGCCTCCAAATGTTGTTTTTTGTTTGATTACTTTGGTTTTAGTATATCATCTCTATTTTTATATGTCGAGGGTCGCATTAAAAACGTCATAAAAATAACATTGACATCCTGCTACGATGTGATACTATAAGAAAAACAGCAAACAAAAGAAAACATAACAAAAACCAACAAGTTCACAGACTGCGGAGCTCGTTTTTTCATGCTTTATTTTTGCGTATCGCACGACGATGCAGATACAAAGGCTACAAAAATAAAAAGGAGAAAAAAGATGAAGAGAAAAGTTGCCCTGTTCCTTGGTTTGGTGATGCTCGTATCCTCCCTGTTGGCAGGGTGCGGTTCAAACGCTGCTCCCGCGGCCGCTACCCCCGCGCCCGCATCCAACGAGGCACCCCAGGGCGAAACTTCAGCCGCCTCGGAGGAAATCAAGAAAATTGCCGTCATCTGTGACCCTGTTGGTGTAAATCCGTTCCTTACGCAGGTAGTTGAAAAGTGTGAAGAGATCAAGAACTCCGGCAAATATCCCATGGAGTACAGCGTCATTGAATGCGCCGACGATACCGCCTGGTCCGAAAACATCCGCGCTTCCGTGGAAGAGGGTTACAGCCTCGTCCTTGCAGTCGGCTGGCAAGGCGCCGATCCCCTCAACGAAGTCGCAACACAATTCCCCGACAAGGCGCAGTATGCCATCATCGATACCGTCTGTGATAATCCGAACGTAAAATCCTATATCTTTAAGCCCCAGGAAGCCGCCTATCTCATCGGCATTATCGCGGCCTCTGTAAGTGCTGATGCTGGTAAGCCCAACGGCCCCTTCGGCGCCGTGCACGCCAACCCTGGCCAGGGCAGCTTTGAGTGGCGATATGGCTACATGGAGGGCGTTCGCTCCATCAATCCCAATGTCAAGATGTCCGATTTCATATTCAACTATACCAAGTCCTATACCGATGCGCCTGTCGCCAAAGAGCTTGCGCTGCAGCAGGCCGCACAGGGATGCATATTTATCAACGCAGCTTCCGCCGTGGCAGACTTCGGTACCTTTGAGGCGGCTTTGGAGAAGGGCTTCTATACTTCCGGCCAGGATGCCGACAGGACCACGCCCGACAATCCGAACATCATTACCACACAGGTGAAGTATACGGGCGTTGTCACCGGCATGATTCTTGACGAATTCTTCTCTACAGGTATCCAGCCAGGTATTGCCTCGTTTGGCTTGAAGGAAGGCGTGGTCGGCGCTACCTACATTACCGATGATGGCGTCAACCCCCGCAATACAAAAGTGCTTACCGATGATATCGTCGCCAAAGCCCGTGCTGCCGCAGATAAGATCAAATCCGGCGAGCTGGTGCTTGAGGTTCCCCTCGAAGAAAGTTATTCCTTCTAATTCATCAAACTATGTTGCTCCCCATAAACATGGGGAGCAACATCTTCCATCATCTCGCAAGCCCTTTCTATCATCTTTTGTATACCCCTCTGGTTTTACAATCCAGCGAGCTAGGGAGAATTGCCGCACATGCAAATGAAGGAAACCGAACCCATCCTCCGTATGGAGCACATTGTAAAATGTTATGGAGATCTTGTCGCAAATAATGACGTCAGCCTTCGGCTTTATAAAGGAGAAATCCTTGCAGTCATAGGCGAGAACGGAGCGGGCAAGACCACTCTGATGAAGGTGCTTTATGGCATGGAACAGGCCAGCAGCGGAAGCATCTATCTCCATGGCAAACAACTGAACTTGAAAAGCACTGCGCATGCCATCGCAAACGGGATTGGCATGGTGCAACAGCATTTTATGCTTTTTGACCCATTCACGGTCGCGGAAAACGTCGTATACGGCAAGGAGCCGGAAAAAGGCCTGTATTTTGACTTGAAAAAAGCAAACAGTACGGTATTGGAATTATCCAGGGCCTATGAGCTTCCGCTGGATCCGCAGGCCAAGATTATGGGAATGCCGGTCGGCCTTCGGCAGCGCGTGGAAATTGTCAAGGTGCTCTACCAGAATGCGGATATCATCATATTTGACGAGCCTACCGCCGTATTAACGCCCCAGGAAGTACACGAACTCTTGAAAACCATGAAAAAGCTTGCCGGTACCGGTAAAAGCATTATCATCATCACGCATAAGCTCAATGAGGTGATGGAGGTGGCGGACCGCGCCATGGTCATGCGCGCAGGCACCATGGTTGCGGATGTTCCTATTAAGGATACCTCTATAGAGGAACTCAGCTTCATGATGGTAGGCCGTCAGCTGATAGAAACGGACATCCTCCCTGTTGAACCGGGTGAAGATGTACTGCGCATTGAAGACCTTGTGGTAAAAGGCGAAGGCGCTGTGCCAAGTGTTGACCGCCTTTCCATGCATGTCCGGGCGGGAGAGATCGTGGGAATCGCGGGCGTATCCGGAAACGGGCAATCCGAACTTGCAAAGTGTATTTTGGGGCTGCAAAAGGCCCAGAGCGGCAGCGTGCTTTTAAAAGGAAAGGCAATTTTAAACCGCAGTGTGAGGGAAGTGCGCGAATCCGGCGTGTCCATGATACCGGAGGACCGGTATATATGGGGCTCTGCTCCGCAGGCCACCATAGCGGAAACCGCCATCATGGCGCATTACAGGAAGCCTCAATTTTCCCGTGCAGGAATACTGAAAATCACAAACGTCCTGCACTTCGCACAGGATATCGTCACCAGGTTCTCCGTAAAGACGGACAGCACGCGCGCCAAGACAAGCTCTCTGTCGGGAGGAAACGCTCAAAAGCTGATTGCTGCAAGGGAAATTTTGCAGAGAACACCGTTGCTGATTGCTTGCGAACCTACGCGCGGCGTTGACATTGGTGCAATGGAATTCATACATGAACAACTCATCAAAAACCGTTCGGACGGCGCTGCAGTGCTGCTCATATCCAGCGAGCTTTCCGAGGTAATCAAATTATCCGACCGCATCTATGTGATGTATCGTGGCAAAATCCACGGGGAATTTACGCGCGGCAAGGTAAAGGAAGAAGAACTCGGACTTCTTATGGCAAGGGGGAATCAGCATGCATCTGAATAAGTTCAAAAGGATCATAGCGCCCCTTGTACAGCCGGCAATCGCCATATTTTTTGCGCTGTTGGTGGGCGCCATAGCCATTTTGGTGACGGGGGAAAACCCGCTCACGGTATACGCCGCCATGGGCAGAGGCGCATTTGGAAGCGCTTACTACCTGCTTACCACGCTTACGCGTGCTACGCCCATTATCATCTGTGGATTAGGCGCCGCAGTTGCGTGGAGCTCGAATTATATGGGCATCGGCGGCGAGGGACAGATGATTATGGGTGGGTTTGTTTCCGCCATCATAGCGCTCTATATCCCCGGCCCGGCCTGGCTAAAAGTATTATGTTCGATTGTAGGAGCACTCGCAGCGGGCGGTCTGTACTCGACGCTTTCAGCCTGGCTGCTTGATAAATTCAAAATGTCGTTGGCGATTTCCACGCTGATGTTCAACTATGCCGTCCAATACATCACTATGCATTTTACTGCCAACGTATTTTTAGACACCACCGGGGACGCGAAAATGACTCAAACTCTGATGCTTGATAAAGGCATGCGGCTTCCAAAGATCTTTTCGGAATACAGTCTGCATTGGGGATTTATAGTGGCATTGCTGCTCGTCGTGCTAATCTGGTTCACCATGAGCCGGACCAATTTCGGGTACGAATCCAAGATGAGCGGCTTTAACATCAATTTTTGTAATTACGGGGGCATCAACAGCAAAAAGGTCATGTACGGAATGCTCACGCTCAGCGGCGTCATCTGCGCGCTTGCCGGCGTACTTGAGGTATATGGAACGCAGTATCGGTATGTGCACAATACGTACGTTTCGGCCAGTTATGCCTGGATAGGCCTCAATGCCGCGCTGATTTCCGGCTACCATCCGGTGGGGATATTATTTACTTCCATACTTCTTGCCGGAATTCAGACGGGTGGCTCCGCCATTTCTCGCTCCACCAGCGTACCTCTTGAGATTTCTTCCATTATACAGGGCTGTATTACGCTGTTTATTTCCGCAAAGATCGTATTTAACTCATGTAGAAAACCCAAGCGCAGTATATGGCCATTTATCAAAAGGGCACCTATGACGCTGGAGAAGGAGGACGCAGGGAATGGCCGTTGATTCGAATTACCTTGCGGTCGTATTCAACTCGACGATCCGCATGATGACGCCGATTTTGTTTGTGGCCTTGGGCTCGGCGCTGTGCAACCGTGTGTTCATATTTAACATCGGTCTCGAAGGCACAATGCTCATGGGCGCGTTTGCGGCTATCGTAGCCAATTACTATACAGCAAGCATATTGGTTTCTCTGCTTGCCGCCATGATCGCCTCTACGTTTGTTGCGCTAATTGCGGGGATATTTATGGTCAAATTCAAAGGCGCCATGCTGGTTGTGGGTGTTTCCATCAACAGCCTGATCAGCGGGTTGACCACATTCCTGATGCAGCTCATATTTGGCGGGAAGGGCGCGTATGTGAGCGACAAACTGGTGAGCCTCACCAAAATTGACGTATCCTTTCTAAAGGGTGCGCCTGTCCTGCATACCATGTTTTCTTCCCTGACCTATCTTGATTTGTTTGCGTTTATACTGGCTGTGCTGCTTTATCTGTTCTTGTTTAAAACGGTAGCTGGTTTCCATATGCGCTCCGTTGGCATCAACAAACCCGCCGCAGAAAGCCTGGGGATCAAAGCGGACAGACTCCAAATTCTTACTGTCATGTTCTCGGGCCTGCTTTCAGGCATTGGCGGCTGCTTGCTTACGATGGGCGGCGTCACCATGTTTGCGCAGAACATTACCGCCGGGCGCGGGTTCATCGCAATGGCGGCAGGCACGTTGGGCGCTGCGCATCCTTTGGGTGTTATTGCTTCGAGTGCATTCTTCGGCTTTGCGCAGTCCATGGCAAACATGCTTCAAAACTCGTCCATCAGCAGCCAGCTTACAATGGCGTTGCCCTACGTTGCCACCGTTATCGCACTGGCGATGTACAACTTCTTTCAGATGAGAAGGGGCGATAAAGTCCGAAGTTAACGTTCAGAAAGAGAAAGGATTCATGCAATGTCTTATACCTACGATTACTATCAAAAAAGCGCGGAATATGTAAAAAGCAAAATTAATCTTCAGCCGGAAACCGCCATCATACTGGGGACAGCGCTGGGCAGCCTTGCAGAGGAAATTGAACACCCTGTTGTGATCCCTTACGAAGAAATTCCAAATTTTCTTACTTCCACCGTCCAATCCCACGCAGGCAAGCTGGTGATTGGTACTCTGGAGGGAAGGCAAGTTGTCTGCATGTCCGGACGGTTCCATTATTACGAAGGGTACAGTTTTGAGGAGCTCGCCGCCCCCATCCGCCTGTTCCATCTTCTGGGCGTCAAGCAGACAATCCTGACCAACGCGGCTGGGGCCGTCAACGAATCCTACCGGCCGGGCGATGTCATGGTGATCAAGGATCACATCAACTTGGCGGGCGCAAGCCCCATGCGCGGTAAGAACATTCCCGAGTTTGGATCGCGGTTCTTTGACGTGAGCGATATGTATACCCGCGCACTTCGCCAGATCGCACTCCAATGCGCGAAAAACAGTCCGCTTAGCGTACACGAGGGTGTGTATCAGTTTTTTTGCGGGCCGCATTTTGAAACCCCTGCGGAAATACGCGCGGCACGGGTGCTGGGCTCGGATGCCGTGGGTATGTCAACTATTACCGAGGCCCTCACCGCCGCGCACTGCCGCATGCCGCTCTTAGGGCTTTCACTTATGACCAATATGGCGGCAGGCGTATTGGATCAGCCGCTGCTTCCGGGCGAAGTTGACGAAACCGCAAACCTCGTGAAGGAACCGTTTAAAAGCTATGTGAAGGATATCCTCGCGCATCTGTAATTGCTTAACGTACTTTTGAATAAGGGAGGAACATATGCTGCTGCTAAAAAACGCGGATCTGCTGGTGTATGAAAACGGCTGGCGCGTGATCAGAAATAGTTTCGTGGGCATAGACGGCGCAGTAATCCGCTACGTGGGCGCACAAAAGCCTAAGGAGACCTATGAAAACGAAAAGGATCTTTCGGGTCACCTACTGATGCCGGGCTTTTATAACATGCACACACATACTTCCATGACGCTGCTGCGCGGGCTGGGCAGTGGCCTGCCGCTTGACAGATGGCTGCATGAGGCGATGTTTCCCATCGAGGCCAAGCTGACCGGAGAGGATATCAGCGTTGGGACGCGGCTGGCCATGCTAGAAATGCTCGCCTGCGGCGTGGTGAGCTTTTCGGATATGTACGATAAGCCGCATATCACGGCAGATGAAGTACTGCAGGCTGGCATGAAGGCAAACCTGAACCGCCCGCTTCTGGTATTCGATCCTGACGAGCCCTATGAAAATAGTTGGCGGGCAAAGGAATCTCTGGAGTTCTTCCACGCATATAACGGCAAAGGTGACGGCCGATTGACAGTGGATTTCGGCATACACGCCGAATATACGTCTTTCGCCGAGCAGATACGGCGCTACGGGGAGGATTGCAGGCGGTTGGGCGCCCGCGTCCATTTGCATCTTTCCGAAACCCGCAAGGAACATGAGGAATGCAAAATCCGTAATGGCAAGACACCTGCGCGCTGGTTTTATGACCTTGGCGTGCTGGACAATTCCACCATCGCCGCGCATTGCGTAATGGTGGAGCCCGCCGATATCGAACTGCTTTACGAAAAAGATGTCACCTGTGTACACAATCCATCCAGCAACATGAAGCTGGGCAGCGGCTTTATGCCGATACAGGCGCTGCTTGATCGCGGCATCCGCGTCGCCATCGGCACGGACGGCGCTGCCAGCAACAACAATCTGAACCTGATGGAAGAGATGCACCTTGCGTCCCTCATCCATAAGGGATACGCCGGTGATCCGACCGTTATCGGGCCAGATGAACTGCTGCTGATGGCCACCAGAAACGGAGCCGAAGCACAGGGGCGTTTCGACTGCGGCGAGCTTGCCGTTGGTAAGAGAGCAGACTTGATTGCCATCAACATTGATGCGCCGCATCTGATGCCTATGCACGACATACCCGCGCTTTTGGTATACGCGGCCCAAGCGAGTGATGTCGCCATGACGATGGTAGACGGAACCATACTCTACGAAAACGGGAAATACCTTACCATCGACTATGAAAAGGTAAAATGGGATCTTCAGCAGACGATAAACCGCCTGTTTATATAACATTACGGCCCGGTTCGGGCCCGGGAGGAGAGGCCTAATGGAAAGAGCGGATCAGGATCTTGCGTTCATGCTGCGGTATGAAAATGTCGCCTGGTATGAGAATGGCAAGGTAAGAATATTGGATCGACGCATATATCCCGTGAAAATCGCATTCGTGGAGTGCGAGACTTACAGGGAGGTTACGCAGGCAATAACGGATATGGTCACCCAAAGCGCCGGCCCCTATACCGCTGCGGCAATGGGCATGGCGTTGGCCGCATACGAGTGCAGGAATGAAAGCGAGCAGCGGCAGAAGGAATTCTTACAAAAGGCTGCCCATACCATTTCGCATGCACGCCCCACCACAATAGACCGCATGTCCCTTATCACAGCGGGCTGCTACCGAGCAGCAGAAGAGGCGCTGGCACAGGGCAAAAACGTCAGCGACGCGATTGTGGAACACGCTGTACGCGCCAACAACGCACGGTACAACAAGATTGGTGTCATGGCCCGTTACCTGGTAGACTTGTTGCCGCAAAACGCGAAGGTGCTCACGCAGTGCTTCGGGGAAACCATTGTGGGGATGATGCTTAAGGAGGCAAGACGACGCGGTAACGCACTCAAAATCTATTGCGCGGAAACGCGCCCTTACTTTCAGGGGGCGCGCCTAACCGCAAGCGTAGCACGCGATATGGGATTTGACGTGACGGTGATTACGGACAATATGCCGGCGTTTGCCATACAGAACGAAAAAATCGATGTATTCACCTCGGCTGCGGACGTGGTCTGCCAGGATGGATACATCGTAAACAAAGTGGGAACGTTCCAAATCGCGATTGTGGCCAAGTATATGGGCATTCCGTATTATGCCACCGGAGCGCCGGATAAGGGTCACCCTACAGTAGATACGGTTAAAATCGAAATGCGTGATCCGGAGTTCGTGCTCCAGGCCATGGGCGTACGTACGGCGATGGAGGGCGTAAAAGGGTATTATCCTTCCTTTGACATTACGCCTCCGCATCTGGTCAGCGGCGTCATAACGGACTGTGGCGTCTACGCTCCGTATGATTTAAAGAGTTATTATCTAAGCGGCCATTCGGGCGAATATTAATATGAAGGACGCAATAGGGAAAATGAGTACGATTGAACAGTTAAAACAGGAGATTGTGGAAATAAGCCGGAGTTCTTTTGAGAACAAGTTGTTTGCAGGAACCAGCGGAAACCTTTCTATTTACCTCAAGGATGAGGGATACATGCTGATTACCCCTACAAGTATCAGATATGAAATCATGAAGTCGGAAGATATTGTATCGGTGAAGCTGGACGGTACCATACTTGAGGGGAAATACCGCCCATCCTCCGAGTGGCCCATGCATGCGGCGATCTATGAAAGCTGCCCGCATGTGGGCGCTGTATTCCATACGCATTCGCCGTATGCCACATCCTTTGCGGTGACGCGGCAGACGATCCCGCTTGTGCTTATCGAGATGCGGCCTTTCCTTGGCGGCGAAGTCGCCTGCGCCAGGTTTGAAAAACCGGGCACACGCGAACTGGGGCTGAGTGCGGTGGAGGAGTTCATCAAAGGCAAGAATGCCTGCCTACTAGCAAACCATGGCGTAATCGCCGTGGGTGAAACCTTAGCCAAAGCGCGTATCCGTGCCGAATATGTGGAGGACGCAGCTACCATTTATCACCGCGCGCTGCAAGTAGGAAAACCCATCCTGTTATCTTGATGGGCTATTCCGCCGTGAAAAGTAAAACGCGCCAGTCAACAGAAAACCATCTTATTACGGAGCAAAGGAGCAATACGATGAATAAACCGGATATGGCGGGAAAAGGCTTTGCCACGCGGCAGATCCACAGCGGCGCCATGGACATACCGGGGTATCACCCGTTGACCATGCCCATTTTTCAGACCAGCACTTTCGTGTTTGAGGATGCCGCGCAAGGTGCCGCGCGTTTTGCCGGGCAGGAGAGTGGCTATATCTATACCCGGGTCGGCAACCCGAATCAGACGCTTGTGGCTGCAAAGCTTGCTGAGCTTGAACACGCACAGGCGGGCATGACGTTTTCCTCAGGTATGGGCGCCATTTCCAGCATGTTCTGGACGGTATTGCAGGCGGGAGATCATATCGTGGCGGATAAAACGCTTTACGGCTGCACCTATGCGCTGCTTTCGGAGTATCTGCCCCGTTTTGGAATAGAAACGACGTTTGTGGACTTTAATGAGCTTCCCGCATTATCCGCAGCTATCCGGCCAAACACCCGATTTGTGTATTTTGAAACCCCGGCCAACCCTAACCTTCGGGTCATCGATATCGAGGCCGTCGCTTCCGCTGCCCACAGAAAAAACAGTGGAATCAAGGTGGCGGTGGACAACACGTTCGCTACGCCCTACCTTCAGCGTCCGATCGAGATGGGGGCGGATATTGCGCTTCATTCTGGCACCAAATATCTCAACGGCCACGGGGACGTGATCTGCGGTATTCTATGCAGCACAAAGGAATTTGTGGAAGAATGCACGCTCAAAGGGCTCAAGTATATGACCGGCGCGGTGATGAGTCCGTTTGATGCTTTCCTGGTAGAGCGCGGTCTGAAGACGCTGGATATGCGTATGGAGCGTCATTGCCTCAACGCCATGGAAATAGCGGAGTTTTTAAACACGCATCCTAAGGTAAAAGCGGTACACTATCCGGGCCTTGTCTCTCACCCGCAGCACGATATTGCCAAGCGGCAGATGCGCCTACCCGGCGCGATGATTGCGTTTGAACTGAATGCCTCCCGAGACGAAGCCGAACGCTTTATCAACAGTCTGGAACTGTGCACGCTTGCCGTATCACTGGGAGATGCCGTCACCCTCATTGAGCACCCGGCGTCCATGACCCATTCCACCCACACCGCTGAAGAGCTTAGAAAAGCCCATATTCCCGAAAGCCTGCTGCGGCTTTCGGTAGGGCTGGAAAATGCAGAAGATATTATAGCCGATCTAAGCAGGCATCTCAACTAGAGACGGTCTTTATCGTTA
>JAEYSE010000085.1 GCA_023435025.1 Bacillota bacterium | reverse complement strand
GAGCATGTATGCCTCTATTTTTCGAAATTCCTGATTTGTCACGAAGACAGCTCCTTCATCTTTGGGTTGGTTTTTATCATAGCACATTTGGATTGGGTAAGCTCGTCAAAAGTGGGGCATCCGATGTTTTCATATAAAAAACAGCCTGTCGGCCATCCAACAAGCTGTTCTGCTTCATGCTGCGTCATGTGCCAAGCTTTTCATGCACAAAAGCGCAAACCTCATCCAATGCCTGCGTGGCCTCAGGGAACATGGGCGCGAGCAAAGGGAAGCAATGGAACAGACCATCCCATACGTGAAGATGGACCTCCACGCCAGCTTCCTCGGCCCTCTTTGCAAACCTCACAGAATCGTCGAGTAGCGTTTCGTAATCCCCCACATGAATCATCACTGGTGGCAGCCCCTTTAAGTCCCCAAACAGCGGCGAAGCGTAGGGGTGCCGCGCATCCCCGCCGCCCACATAATAGCCAAGGTAAGTCTCAGAAGATCCCCGAGGCGTGCAGGGGTCTGCCTTTAAACGGGTTTTATGGGAAGCGCCCGAGAGTGTCGCGTCCGTACAGGGGGAGAACGCCACACAAGCGGCAGGCAGGGGCTCCCCTTCATCCTTCAACTTCAGCAAGGTCGATAGTTCCACGCCGCCGCCCGCCGAATCGCCCGCGAATACGATGTTCTCCGGCTCGTAACCCTGGGCTAATACATAGCGGTACATCGCTGCGCCATCGTTCGCAGCTGCGGGCGCCGGGCGCTCGGGCGCAAGGCTATAATCAAACACCAGCGCTTTTATTCCCAGATGTTTTACAAGATTCCCTACAATGCCGCGGTGGGAAATCGCGCTGCCCATCACAAAACCGCCACCGTGGAAATATAGGACCATTTTGTCCGACTTACATCCTTTCGGTTCCACCCATTCGGCATATACGGGGGCACCCTTCAGTATGTGAATGGAAATGCCGTCCACCGGTTTTACAAGCCGTTTTGCAGATTCATCCGTCTCTTTGCGCAGCTGCGCAATGGATGTATTCTGATCTACCGTTTCAGGCGTAAGCCTGCCCTTCATCAAATGCCGGTTGCGCATGAACGCGCGCATCAACCGGGCCTTGAAACTGATCATGTGGTTTCACTTCTTTCCTTGTCTTTGTTCTTCCAATACCGGCTCCCATCCGGCTTGCGGCAAAGATAACCGCTTTCCACCATTGCGCGGCGCAATAAAAAATAATCCCCGAACGTGTGACAGGACGCGATGATCGCGTTGACGTCCTGCTCGCTATAGTCCCGGTCATACACAAACTGCCGTGCGAGATACGCGCAGGCTTCCTCCTTCATCGCCTGTTTTGCGGGCCACTGCTTGAGCTTTCCGTCATCATCCAAAAAGCGCTGTATGTTCGACATATAATCCTTCTTTCCTCTTATTCAATATGTTTTAAAAACATGGCGGCCAGCAACCGATGATCCGGCATGGGGCCCGCGTAGGCGTGCGCAATGCGGTAGATTGCAAGCCCGTTGATGCTGGACCAAAACAGCAATGCAAGCGCATCCGGGTCCCCTGCAACTACGCTCCCTTCGCGCTGCCCCTGCCGCATGATATCCGCCACAACCCGGTAGGGCGCGCTTCTTTTTTCTTCAATCAACGTCTTCTCTTCTCCGGGTTGTACAATGTCCGCCATCTGCGCGATCAGACAGCAGGTCTGTGCAAAGCGCTCGCTTATTTCGATGGTATGAAGCAACTCTTTAAGCGCAATCTCGATTTTCTGCCGCGCGGGGGCATCCAAGGTATGCAACCCTTCGCTTGCCTCAATCGTCTTATCCAGCGCGTCCCGCACAAGATCAATGTATATGGCCTCTTTGGAGGGGTAGTAGTGGTATAAGAGCCCCTGTGCCATACCGACGTTTTCCGCGATATCCTGGATGCGGGTAGCGGCCAGGCCTTTTTGTGCAAATTGCCGCAACGCCTCGATGCGGATCTGCTCCTTTCGCGCCTCCCGTGCCTGCTCGTTTTGTTGGTGGTTTCGTGCCATCCTTTGCGCTCGCTTTCATTGATTGAATTCACATTCAATATATGCTGAAAAATACAGCATGTCAAGCTATACTCAAAATATTTTTATAAAATATGGCGGCTAGTTAAAATGAATAGAATGATGGTAAAATTGCCAAAACGCAAAACAGCCTGTCGTCTAATGCAACAAGCTGTCCTGCATAAAGGGAGCCGGCGGCTACCTATCCTCCCGGGCCGTTTCCAGCCAAGTACTTTCGGCGTATAAGGGCTTAACTTCTGTGTTCGGTATGGGAACAGGTGGGACCCCTTAGCCAAACCACCGGCAATGGTGGGTATTCAGTTGTTACTGAACACCTTGAAAACCGCATAAGGAACGGAACTTGGTTCCGTCGAAAAAGTAAATCACATTGATCAAGCCCTCGACCTATTAGTATCGGTCAGCTACATGTGTTACCACACTTCCACCTCCGACCTATCAACCTGGTAGTCTTCCAGGGGTCTTACTCTTTTCAGATGGGAGATCTTATCTTGAGGTCGGCTTCACGCTTAGATGCCTTCAGCGTTTATCCGCTCCGCACTTGGCTACCCAGCTATGCCGTTGGCACGACAACTGATACACCCTTGGTGCGTCCATCCCGG
>JAEYSE010000073.1 GCA_023435025.1 Bacillota bacterium | reverse complement strand
CCCCTATTCGTTCTGCATTGAGCGTTCCGCTTCACCTTTGTGTTGCCATTTTTGCACATTTTGTACAGGTTGTTATGTATGAGTTGCAACGGGTGAAAAAATGCGATGCCTTCCCTCTTGCAATCCTAGTTAAAATGTTGTATAGTATTCCTCGCGGTCAAGATATGGGGCATTAGCACAGTTGGTAGCGCGCAACGTTCGCAATGTTGAGGTCGGGGGTTCGAATCCCCCATGCTCCACCAAATAAAAATGAACACTCTGCAAGAGTGTCCATTTTTTATTTGGTGGATTTATTGAAGGGATTCGAAGCCGCGTTAAGAAATCGCTCTGGTGGAGCGATTTTAGCGGCCGGGATTTCGTGCCCAGGCGTGACGAGCGCAGGACGTAGTGCAAGCTCGGCCTGCCGATGGCCGAAATCGAATCCCCCATGCTCCACCAAACAGAAAAGAGGTATTCGAATGGATACCTCTTTTCTGTTTAGTGATATTCGCAGCCATAAACAGCCCTCATTTCTGTAGTGTGTCAAGAAAAACGGACGACAAAAATTTGCTCCATATAGCCTCTTTCTCCGTAGATCAACCATGACTTCCCAAAAACGCGAAGGGCGTATGCCGTTTTCCGGCATCCGCCCTTTGTGTTGTCATCTCTTGGCTTGGTACAATAGCTGGCTTACGTTACCTTTTATACCGCCGCCGACTATGAACCACTGTAACGCCCCCAATCAGCGTCACCATACAAAATACCGCTATCGCTTCATGGCTCACGCCGCCATCGCCTGTCTTTGGGATATCCAGCACATCAAGCGGGGTGACGGGCGCAAACAGCGCGAAGGGGGATAGGCTGGTCACCGTAAAAATGGCGATACCGCCTTTCACAACTGCAGTATAGGTAGTAAGTTTGCCGTTTTTGGCGTGCAACAACGTTACCGTTTGCCCATTGTATTGTTCGCCCACCTCAAACGAAAGCGTAAGCCGGCCGGTGTAATTGCCGGAAACCGTGATGTCCGCGCAGAAAACCAGCGTCTCCGTCAGGCTGTCCATACGCGTCCGGATGGCTGCAAGTGCCGGGTCGGTTGTGTTTCGTGCGGGCGTAAAACTGTTGACGAGCAGCGCTGCGCCTCTGGAAAGCGCGCCGGAGACGGTGAGGCCCGTGGGTACGTCTGTCAGCGTGCGGACGGAATTGCCATATCCGCCTCCCGCAGGGGCAG
The DNA here is from genome assembly GCA_023435025.1 of Bacillota bacterium. Taxonomy (GTDB): domain Bacteria; phylum Bacillota; class Clostridia; order Christensenellales; family CAG-138; genus JAEYLA01. Next base: position 9,857 of record JAEYSE010000073.1, on the reverse strand, counting down.
ACGCTCCCGTTGTAAAGCTGTGGGTTACATCGGCCGCCATCGTGTTGCCCGCGATATCCCGGAAATCGGTAATGGTTAACGTGTAGCTCTTGCTGGCCACAAGTTTTGAATACGGGACCTTATAAATAGCGTTCCCCGCACTCCATGTCCCTGCCCGGGGAGTGCCGTCCAGCTGTACCTTACCTGGCGTGAGAGCGTCCATCCCTTCGGTGAATGTAAGCACGATATTACCCTTAATGGAAATGTCCGTAGCCCCATCCGCAGGCATTACGCTAAAGTTTGGCGCTTGTGTGTCCACCGTGATAGTTAGCACGGCGGAAGCGGCGCTTACATTGCCAACCGCGTCCTCGGCCTTTGCGCTGATAGCATGGACGCCATCGCTCAATGCAGAGGCCGTCACAGACCAGTTACCGGAGGCGTCGGTGGTCGTGGAGCCGATAGCCGTTGCCCCTTCATGCAAAGTGACTATGCTTCCTGCTTCGGCCGTTCCAGTTAAGGTGGGCGTAGTATTGTTTGTTATTCGAACGGAGCTGCTCATGCCTGAATCGGACGATGACAGAAGCGCAATGGTCGGCGCGGCAGGCGCAACGCCGTCCACCCGGACGCCTGACGTACTACCCACGTTGTTCAATGTCAGATTGGCATCGTTTCCGACGGCATCTTGAATGGTTCCGCCATTGAGGTCGAGCGTACCCACGGCAATGCCGTCGCTGTCTTTCTGACCTGTTGCTACCGTATAACGGAATGTGAGGCCGCTTTTGCCCGAGCCGCTTAGGTATTGGGCAAAACACGTTTCGGAACCAATGGTGAGTTCAAGCCGGGGAGCGCCCGTAACAATGACAGCCTGGCTGAAATTGACGGTAAAGTCTAAGTTCTGATGCATTCCGTAAGTTTTGTCTGCGGGTACGCTGACCGAGGTGACTTTGTGGCCTTCAATTGGGGTGACTTCGCTTGATGGATCAGATTCGGGGCCTGTAAGCCAGTTTACATGCGCAGTCACCGTGAACGTATACGTCGTACCGACTTTCAGCCCCTTTACCGTGATCGGGCTGTTGCTTCCGCTCGCCGTAAGGTTTTCCGGGCTGGACTTAACGGTATACCCCGTGATATTCCCACCGCCGGTAAAAGCCGGCGGGATAAAGCTGATGATCGCCGTGGGGCCTTCCGCCGTCACCTCCCGGATGGTCGGCGGGCCCGGAGGAACGGGCAGGATCTCAATTTTCTGTGTTGTGCGCACGTCGTAATATTCGTTGTTCCCTGCCTGATAGGCCTCTACATCCACTGCCCCAGCTTTAAGAAAGATTAGCCTTCCATCGTCGGTTATCTTTGCTATATTTTCATCCTCGCTCGAAAGAGTTACAGGCAGACCCGAATCTGAGGAGGCGGATAAAGTGGAAGACGTGTCAAATTGATAATAAATGCGGGATTCACCGGATGGGTCAAAAATGTCGATGTTACCGGTGGGGCTAAATGTGATAGTCTGATTCCGTTTGGGCACGATACTGCCTGATTCCACCGATGCGGGGCCTGTACCTACGCTGTTTGTCGCCGTCACCGTAAAAGTGTACGCTACGCCACATGTCAGTCCGTCAAACTGAACCGTAGGAGTCGTTGACGTTTTCGTAGCTCCTTCAGGATACGCCGTAACGGTATACTCGGTGATCGGTGAACCGCCGTCCGAAGCAGGAGGGGTTATCTCAATGACCACGGCACCGTTATTTACCATCAGTTTTGAGATGCTCGGTGCGCCGGGAAGGTCGAGGATCTGAAGACTTAATGTTTTCTCATAGGAAGCACCCAAGACATATGTTGTTTTCACGCGAATTCGCAGGGGAGAATCTATTGCGGAATCCAGAGTGGAGCTTAGTTTCAGTACGTCATTATCAATTGAGAAAAGGTGGTTGTGATCGCTCCCCTCTCCTGTTACCAGCGTATAGGTAAAGCGCGGGTCTCCGCCCAAATCAATGGTGGAGAGCGTACCAATCGCCGTACCCAAAGCGGCATTCCTTGCAACGGAAGAGCCGGAGAGTAAAATGTCGATGGGGGTGGATTTTGTCATACTGGCCAGGTCGGCCGTGCCGCCGCTGCCAGTAGCAACCGTCACTGCGTTGTTGGCAAAACTTTGCTTACCGACTTTAAGGGCAATGGCATAAGTAGCCGGGGGCAGCCAGAAATACACCTTGCCTCCGAAGTCTGTTTTCAAGTCCTTTGTACCGTAGGCATAGTTACCGTTCTCGGGCTTTACAACATGGCTGGTATTGGGAAACTGGAATAGTACTATAGAACCTTCAGCAACTGAGAGGGTGGCCAAATACAGGGTTTGATCGGCTTCATTCTTGGGCACGGGAGCATTGCTTTGGCCTCTGTTATTTGCCTTAACAGATCCACCTGTAATAGTTAAGCTGCCAGGTTGCAAGTAAGACCATTTGCCATTGGTCAACGTAGCGCCACCTCCAATACCCGCTGCGCCGGAGCTGCCAGTGGCAATGACCGTTCCTCCCGAGATGCTGACCGAGATGGGATGATCAGTTCGGGAGTATGAACCGCCGCCGCCAATGCCTGCTGCGCTATAGTCCTGGAGGCCACCTGTTTTATATTTGCCTGTTGCCGTAACGACGCCGCCTGTGATTGTCACTGTACCACAGCTTCTGTAGGGGAGTCCGCCACCGATGCCCGCAGCACCCACGCCACCGTTGGCAGTAACCGCACCTCCGTTGATGGCAACGATACTCCCCTGTCCATCTGGCACCCCACCAATACCGGCGGCATTATCACCACCCGTAGCGATTACTTCACCACCATTAACCGTTATACTACAATATGTAGATGATGTTTTTGCTCCGCCAATACCGGCGGCGTTTTGTCCGCCTGCAGCGGTCACTTTGCCGCCATTAATCGTAATATTGACGACATCGCTCTGGTATTCTCCTGCTCCACCTATACCGTCGCCGTTATAGCCACCCGTCGCCATAATCTCTCCGCCATTCACGGTCACCTGCAAACTACCGACGCCTTTATTTCCCCCGCCGATACCCGCGCCAGTGGAGCCGCCTATCGCCGTAACCGTACCCGAATCGATCGTGACCACCCCGCCAGAGCCGCCAGAGCCGCCGCCGATACCCGCCGCATTATCGCCGCCGGTGGCTGTCACTGTGCCGCCGCTGATAATCACCGTACCACCATCGCCGTAAAGGCCGCCGCCAATACCCGCGCCTTGATAGGCGCCTTTGGCGGTCACCGTACCGCTTTCAATCACAAGGGTGCTTCCGGTGGTGTTGATCGCCGCGCCGTTACCGTCTGTAGCGCTACTGACAGCTTCGTTTGACACGGTCAGCGTGCCGGTCGAAGACGTGCTGCTGTCCCTAATGGTAAGGGTAACGCCGGCCCCGATTTTGATGCCGTTTGCGCACCATCCTTTCGCTGTGCTTAAGGTTATGTTCAGTTTATGGCCGTTGAGGTCGAGGATAACGTCACGTCCGACATTCAATTGGGTTGTGATGTCTGAGATATCGCCGCCCAGGGTAACATCGCCAGAGGCGCCCGCTTCCAAAGCGGCAACCAAATCCGCTTCTGTGCTCACAACTCCTGCGAGCATCTTCAGTGCAAGCGGATCCTCGGGAAAGCTGCTGGGCGAAGCGCTGTCATCCATGATTGCAGGCTCCGGCAGTGGCGTCGCCTCTGCCAGCGCCCCCGTCGGTACCATGGTGAAAATCATGCAAATGGTTAAGAGCACCGCCAACATTTGTTTTTTCATAATGCTTCTCCCCCTGAAAAAAATCACTTTTTTACTTTTGTTCCTTATATATCAGCCAGCAAAGCAGGCTTTTGGCAACCGCAATATGGTTGTTTTTCTCGACTGATATGTACCCGGCGACCCATTCAAAAGGCGGATGAAGCTGCCACAGGGATGAATCGGGGCTTTTTTGCCATATTACTTACATATTTTCTTTTCCTTTTCCCGATAGCGGATACACAGTACCGTAATCACCACCGCTGCAAAAAAGGCAAGCACGCCCACCAGCACATAGCCGCCCGCATCCTCAAACAGCATGGTTGTGCCGTACAGCCCGGTCACACTGCCCTGCCCCGGGCCGCCCAATGCGCCGATTTCCACCACAAGGCCGCTCGTCAGCATCAGACACAGCATGGACAGCATTGCGGCCAGCCGGTTTTCCCGTTTCCCGTGCAGCACGTTCACGCGCCGCTTTACCATTGCTACCCGCGTTTCCGTATGGTACATGGATAACCCTCCCTCCAAAAGACACCGAAAAGTCTCTCTACTTGCTTAAATACATAAAACGCGAAAATTCCCCACCTAAAAACAAAAAAATAAAAAATATATTTTGGCGTAACAAAAGAACCGCCTTTCGGCAGCTCAAAGGATGCTGTTTTTTATCATTTCAGGAGTGGGGTAAAATTCTTCCGCGGCAGCGGGGATTTTTGCGAAAATCGATCGTCAGAGCGAAAATTATTGGTTTTGATTTACCCCGTCCTCCGTATCGGCATACACAAGGACACACTATACCTGCAATATGCATAACAAGGTAAGCCTTATAAATTCGGTTAGCATGCTATAATGATTGTGCAATACAACAAATTAGAATTTGCGGAAGACGAAGTTGAGTGTCTAGTGTGAGGTGAGTTATTTTGAAGTGTGTTGAATATGGAAAAGAGCATAAAGAAGTGATTATTCTCTTACACGGAGGAGGATTGTCGTGGTGGAATTATAAAGAAGTTGCAGAACTGCTTCAAAAAGATTTCCATGTGATAATCCCTATACTTGATGGTCATGCAGGAATTGAAGAACAATTTGTTAGCATTGAGGAAAATGCCAAAAAGATTATTACATATATTGAGAAACAATGTGGTGGCTCGGTATTATTAATAGGTGGATTATCGTTAGGCGGACAGGTCTTGGTAGAAATATTGTCGCAGAGGGAGAAAATTTGTAACTATGCTCTCATTGAAAGTGCTTTAGTAGTTCCAATGAAGTTGACCCATATGATGATTAACCCTGTATTTGGTATAAGTTATGGATTAGTCAAGCATCGGTGGTTTTCAAAACTTCAATTCAAGTCATTAAGAATAAAAGAGACATTGTATAATTCTTATTATACGGATACTTGTAAAATTACAAAATCAAATATGATTTCATTTTTGGAAGCAAATTCTAAATACGCAATGAAAAAGTCTCTGCAAAATACAAGAACAAAAGTGTTTGTTTATGTTGGGGAAAAAGAAAACCGAAAAATGCTTATTTCTGCAAAAAAGATTCAAGAGAGTATTCCGGAAAGTAAATTGGAAATTCTGAAAGGATTATACCATGGGGAGTTTTCAATAAATCATAGTGGTACGTATGTTGATAGAGTCAAACATATTTTGGAGTCAAAGAACAATTAATAACGGTGAAGCTTCCCGTTTGTCGGAGCGATAACTTTCAGTTTATCGTACAAGCGTCACTCAAACGACTGGAGCCTTTATTAGCATGGGTACCATTCTTCCCCCTTACCCCCCAGCGATTGTATTAAATTGTATGCCCGGGACCAAATAAAATGGGCACTCTGCAAGAGTGCCCATTTTCTATTTGGCGGATTTGTTAAGGAGGTTTAGAAGTCGCGTTAAGAAATCGCGCCAGTGGAGCGATTTTAACGGCTGGATTTCGTGCCGGAGGTGTGACGAGCGCAGCACGTAGTAAGCTCGGCCTGCCTATGTCCGAAAACGAATCCCCCATATTAGTAATAAACCTCGTTATAATTATAGGTAATTATAACTATAAATTGTAATTTAGTATGTTCTGCCCTTTATGTCCACTAACCATATATTCAAATGTCGCGCTCGATAAGTTAAGATAGAGAACGTGTTAGCTACACTAGTTAAGTTAATATGAAGGAGGTTCTATGAACAAATTTAAACGTTTTGTGGCAGTAGCTACCTGTGCGATATTAATAATACTTAGTGCGGATACAGCTTTAGCCGCTACTTATAAAGTAGCTCGCAAAGACTCGTTATATACTATCAGTCAGTTATTCAATACAACAACGGACAAGCTGATTGCTAGTAATTCACTCAAAACCACTGAGATACGTCCCGGCCAAAAATTAGATGTCCCGGCAAAGACATATAAAATTAAAAAAGGCGATAGATTATCAAAAATAGCAAAGAAATTTAATGTATCTGTTACAGCCATTAAGCAGGCTAATCATTTGACTTCCAGTAAGATAGTAAAAGGAAAGACACTTCTAATACCTGCTGCACAGTCTGTTCCTTCATCCAAACCAGCAGCAAACTCAGTATCAAGTTCATCCAAAGCTGTTATTCGTTATACAGCGTCGGAATTTGATTTGCTGGCCAGATTAATTACTGCTGAAGCAGGAGGAGAATCCTACAATGCAATGGTAGGCGTAGGCGGCGTAGTAGTAAACCGAGTACAAAGCAATGAATGGCCGAACAGTATCAGCGGTGTTATCAATCAAGTGGCTGGAGGTTACTATCAGTTCACACCGGTTAAAAACGGTTGGATAAAGAAACCTGCTACTGATCAGGCAAAAAAAGCTGCAATGGCTGCGATTAACGGCAGCGATACCAGCAAGGGCGCGATGTTCTATTTTGATGATTCTTCAAAAAATCAATGGCTTTGGTCTAAACCGATAACAGTTCAAATAGATCGTATGATTTTTGCAAAATAATCAAATGACTTTTAAAAGAGGGTATCGCAAAATGGCGATACCCTCTTTGTATTCCAAAATAGTATAAATTGTTAGTTTGCTTTTAGATGTTTTTTTTCTTGTTTGATGCGTATGAAAAGCGATTCGAAACCGCGACACTTTAATGAAGTAATTTGGGCGTGCGCGATCAGCCTGAGCGTATCCGCTAAAAGCCGACATTGTATCGGCGTCCGGCTCATAAGCCGACATTGACAAGCTTCTTCCATCGTCCCTAGAATCAAATTAGGTATTAAGTAGCATATCTTGGTACACCCGCTTGTTTCGGTTGGACCAAATGCCGGGCGCGGTAATAAGCGCGGAAGGAAGTGATTGCCCTTCATAGCAAAGCGAAATTTATCTCCGAACAGCGTCAAGACCCATTGTGCAATAACAGAAAAATAATAACCGTGTGGACAAGCAGCATAATGGAGAGCTCATTACCATACAAAGAGGCAATGAAGCAATCCTACAAGTAAAGACTCATGAAATATGGGACGAATAGAGTACCCGCTATTTTTTTGTTCACAGTAAAAAGCAATAATATTTGCCAATGAGGAGGATATACGCACATGAAACGTAAGTTCTTGAGAGTATTTTATGTTACCATCCTGATCATTTCCTTGCTTTGTACATACCTTCCCGCATCTTCTATGGCGGCAGAGAGCCGCAACCTAGTCATTCTTGGCACCAGCGATATTCACGGCAATATTGATAACTACGATTACTTTACAGACAGTGTACCCACCGGCTCATCCGCGCGTGGATTGACTAAGGTCGCGACCTACGTCAAACAAGTCCGCAACAGCAACCGAAACACCATTCTGATTGATAATGGCGACACGATACAGGGAACGCCCCTCTCATACTATTTCAGAGCAGATTCGGATACAATTAACCCTCTTGCTGCAGTTATGAATGAAATGGACTTTGTTTCTGCAACAGTGGGCAACCACGAGTTTAACTTCGGACCTGAGGTCTTAAACAAATACCAGGAAGAGGCTGAATTCCCGCTTCTTTCGGCGAATGTCACCGGGGGAGCCTACGACTTCGAGCCATACATCATAAAAGATGTGGATGGCGTTCAGGTCGGAATTTTGGGTCTTACCCCTCCAGCAGTGAAGTACTGGGAGCGGCCGGAGAATATCGAGGGTTGTGTGTTTGAAGACCCCATAGAAGCAGCGACCAGATATGTACCCCAAATGCGTGCTGAAGGAGCAGATGTTATCGTTGTATCGGCGCATTCGGGTCTGGACGAGAGCTATGGCTATGGCCGTGAAGAGAACTTTGTAACGCGCCTGGCCAATGAAGTCCCTGGCATTGACGTGATATTGGCAGGGCATGCGCATGCAAACGTCGCTGGCCAACTGATCAACGGTGTTTTGGTCACTGAGCCAAATTATCATACCCGCAATATCTCCGACATCCGCATTACTGTGACAGGTTCCGGAAGCGAATGGACTGTAGCCGCAAAATCCTCTACAACTCCGGCCATGGGAACCTATGCAGAAGATCCGGATATCAAGGCAATCACACAGCCTTATCATGATACGACTGTCACTTACATTAACACGCCAATAGGTACTGCAGCAGGCAATTTCCCCGGAGGCTTCCAAGCGCGCGTCGCGGATGGTCCTATGGCCGACCTGATCAACCAGGTACAGGCTGAGGCCGCGGCTCAGGCCGGTTTCCCGGTGGAGGCGTCATGTGCAGCCCTGTTTACCAACGACGCCAAATTGAACGCCGGGCCTATCAAGCTCAAGGATGCATATGCGGTATACATCTACGACAACACGCTATATGTGATCGAAGCTACCGGACAAATGATCAAAGACGAGCTGGAGTGGACGGCCGACTACTTCAACCGGTACTACTATGAGCCCGGTGGCGTGACTGTGAACACCAATGTGCGCGACTACAACTATGACATGTGGTCGGGCATAGAGTACAAGTTAGACGTAACCAAGCCGGTCGGTCAACGCGTTGTCGAGCTTAAGCTTAACGGGAAAGCGCTGGCCATGGATCAGGTCGTACGTGTGGCGCTCAATAACTACCGCGCCACCGGCAAGTTCCCGACTGCGAAAAAGCTCTATCAATCGACAGTTGAGGTGCGTGAATTGATCACCAACTGGATCATGGAACGCGGCACCATCAGCCCGAACGATATCTACGTAAAGAACTGGTCGCTGCTGCCACCAGTCAATACATGGCAGGCATCCACCGCCAACACTGCCATTTCCCGCAGCGATAACGCCGACCTCCTCTTTACAGCGTTCGGCCAGACACCCACTGCTTACATGAATACGCCGCAGGATAAGAAAGGAGCTCCGGACCTTAGCCGTGAGCAAGCGCTCTTCCTGCTAAGCAGCAAGGCAATGGAGAACCTGCTCGAGACAGGCACGGACATGACCAAACTCAATACATATACGGATAAGAACACGGTCTCCAGCTGGGCAAAAGGCGCCATTGTCCGGATGCTCCAGGCAGGTATATTCGTGCCGGGCGGAAACAAGATTGAGCCCAAGAAATTGGTCACCAATGCAGAAGCACTGGCCTTCGTACGCGAGGCACGCTATCCGCTCTTCACTTTCCTTTCCACCAATGACTTCCATGGACAACTCGAGACCGGAAAGCTCGTGAGCGGTAAACCTGTTGGCGGCGCAGCTTTTGTAATGGCCTATATCAACCAATATAGAGCGCTCAACCCGCTCGGCACATCGCTCTTCGATGGCGGGGATATGATGCAGGGAACACCGATCTCTAACTTATTGCAGGGCAAGTCAACCATAGATGTCTACAACCGGATGGGCTATATGGCGTCAGTGGTTGGCAATCATGAGTTTGACTGGGGTCTCGCCACACTCAAGGAACGCTTTGCCCAGGCCAACTTCCCCATTCTATTGGCCAATGTCTTCAATGCCGGTACCGACACCCGGCCCGATTGGATGAAGCCGACGGCAATGTTTACAGTCAAGGGTCAGCAGATCGGTGTGATCGGTGTAACCAGCAAGGACACGCCCAGCATTGTGATGGCAGGTAACACGCAAGGGCTGGAGTTCCGTGAACCTGGTCCTATCGTGAGCCAACTTGTGGAAAAACTTCGCCAGGAAGGCGCGGATATTGTCGTTGTTCTTGCACACATGCCAGATGTGTATG
>JAEYSE010000018.1 GCA_023435025.1 Bacillota bacterium | reverse complement strand
GAGGCTTTCCGTTTTCCAACCGATAGAGCATACATCCACCTCGTTTTAAATAACGTCTATTACGTTACGCCTGCTTCTGCTGCTTCATCGAAAGCGAGATGCGCTTTTTGGCGGTATCCACAGAAAGCACGCGAACCGAAACCACATCTCCGACTTTTACAACCTCGGAGGGGTGTTTCACATACCGGTCCGTGAGCTCAGATATATGCACAAGCCCGTCCTGATGCACGCCAATATCCACAAACACGCCGAAGTCTATGACGTTTCTTACGGTGCCCATCAGCTCCATACCGGGCTTTAAATCGTTCATATCCAAAATATCCGTGCGCAGCAGCGGCGGAGGCAACGCGTCCCGGATATCGCGGCCAGGCTTTAATAGCTCCGCCACCATATCCCGCAAAGTCGGCACGCCGACACCGCATTCTGACGCAAGCTTTTCTTCCCCCAGCTCCTTGATGCGCGCAGGCAAAGAGGAGAGCGCGCCCTTTTCGATATCCGAAAGCGAGAAACCGCACAGGGATAGAAGCTTTTTTGCCGCATCGTAGCTTTCCGGGTGGACGGCGGTGTTGTCCAAAATATTCTTCCCGCCTATGATGCGCAAGAACCCTGCGCATTGCTCATACGCCTTAGGTCCTAGGCGGGGCACTTTTTTCAGTTCCGTACGGCTGTGGAACCCGCCGTTTTCGTCGCGATAGGCGACGACATTCTTCGCCGCAGTGGCGTTGAGGCCCGAAATATACGTCAAAAGCGGCGCGGACGCGGTATTGACGTCCACCCCCACGCTGTTAACGCAATCCTCCACTACACCGGTCAGCGTCGCGTCCAGCCTCGCGGGCGGAAGATCATGCTGGTACTGCCCCACGCCGATGGATTTCGGGTCAATTTTCACTAGTTCCGCCAATGGGTCCTGTAGCCTGCGCGCGATAGAAACCGCGCTCCTTAGGGAAACGTCATATTGCGGAAATTCCCCTGCCGCCAGCTTGGAAGCGGAATACACGGAAGCGCCCGCCTCGTTGACCACCATGTAGCTGACTTTTGAGGGAAGCTCCGCAATGAGCTCCGCTACAAACAGCTCCGCCTCCTTGGATGCCGTGCCGTTTCCTATGGCAATGATCTCCACGTTGTGCGTGGCAATGAGGCGCTTCAACTCCTTTTTTGCTTCGTCCTTTTTATTCTGCGGCGGCGTTGGGTACACCACGGAGGTATCGAGCGCCTTTCCCGTAGCGTCCACCACGGCGATCTTGCAGCCTGTGCGGTAAGCGGGATCAAGACCCAGCGCGACCTTGCCGCGTACGGGTGGCTGCAGCAAAAGCGGTTTTAAGTTGAGCGCGAACATCGATATCGCCTGCTCGGCAGCGCGCTCCGTCAGATCGTTGCGCACCTCCCGCTCAATGGAGGGGAATATCAGGCGGCTCCACGCGTCCTCCGCAGCCTCGCGCACGGCAAAAGACGTAATGCTGCCTTCCCGTACAAACTGCCGGAACAATATGGCGCGGGCGCTGTCCTCGTTAACCGTTATGGAGACCTTCAAATACCCTTCCCGTTCTCCGCGGTTGATGGCGAGTATGCGGTGGCTGGGCAGTGAGCGCACTGGCTCTGAAAACGCGTAGTACAGGCGGTAAACCGAATCCTCTTCCTTTACGGCACGGGAAGCAAGCACACCCTCTCGCCCAAAAAGCGCGCGCAGCAGCTTTCTAGATGCGGCATCGTCCGATATCCGCTCGGCGAGTATGTCCTTTGCGCCCGCAATCGCCTCTTCTGCAGAAGACACGCCTTTTTCGGGGTCTATGAACGGGCCGGTAAGCGTTTGAATGTCGCCCGTTCGACGATCCTGCTTGATCAGCAAATCGGCAAGCGGCTCCAGCCCTTTTTCCATTGCGATGGTCGCGCGCGTCCTGCGCTTGGGGCGGTACGGGCGGTAGAGGTCCTCCGCCTCCGCCAATGTCGCGGCGGTCTCAATCGCGGCCTTCAATTCACCCGTCAGCTTGTCCTGCGCCGCTATGCTCTCAATGATCTCTTTCTTGCGTGTTTCCAGGTTCCTTAAATACACAAGCCGCTCATGCAGCTCGCGCAGTACCTGATCGTCGCACGAGCCCGTCATTTCCTTACGGTAACGGGCGATAAAGGGTATGGTGTTGCCATCGTCAATTAGCGAGAGGATGTTCGTTACATGCCTGGGTTCCAGTTTAAATTCCGCGGAGAGTGTCTTTATGATATCCATGCTTCTTGTTCCTTCAGATATTATCAATACTGTGCGCGTTTTTCGCGCTTCTCAATCAATGATTACATAGGTATTGGCACGGGGAAAATTACGCCACTGCCCGCCCGCAAGCCTGTGGATTTCTTCAGCGGCAAGAAACCACTTTTCTACCGACTGCGTCTGCGGGAAGAACTCCAGAAACTCGTTATCGAAAAACGTATAAAACCGGCTGATATCCGTGCACATGCCGAACGTGGGGAGCTGTTTGGGCTCAATCTGGAAGGAAAACGGCTGCCCCTCCCGCGTCCCGGAAAAAGAGAATCCGCTGTGATCCAGCGTGAGTTCGCCTTCCCCAACGATCTGTGAAGTTTCCTGATTCTTCAGGTACTCAAATTTCGGCAACACGCCAAGACGCACCCGTTCTCTGAGAACAAACTCTTTGTTTTTGACTAAGCGGTACACATGCCTGCGCTGCAGGTCAAACCATTCCTTGGGGGTATCGGGAATGACGCAGTTTTCATCAAGCGGGATGAGGTCGTAATAATCAGTCATCATCGCGCCATTGCCGCAGCGCATGCAGGTTATGGTGTTTCCTTCACCGCGCATGCCGAATTCCTCGTGGCACCTGGGGCACCAGAACAGCAGCGTATGAAGGTTATGGGCTACCCTGCCGTGCGCCTCAAATGATACGCCTGCCTGCTTGTTCCATACATAATCGTCATGGTAAAGCGCTTCGTTAAGCTTTGCCTGGATTTCTTCCGCAGAGAGCTTGGCCATCTGCGCGGGAGACAGGAATTCAGATACTGTCACTTCTACCCTGCCGGGCCGCTCATCCAGACAGTATTTTGTGCTGGTAAGATACCCACCGGCAATCTTCATCATCAGCACAGGCAGCCGGAAGTGCTTTAAAAACTTTCCGCTGCCGACAGCGCAGGGCTGATTTGCACCGGAAATGGAGCTCATCCCCTCCGGAAACAGTACGATGCGCCCGCCCTTTTTTAAAATGCGGGAAGCCTCGCGGATGGTGTAGAGATCCGGTACGAAATTCTTCTTGGGTATTACCTGCATCAGCCGGAAGACAAACGCAAGGTGAGAACGGAAGAACTCGTTGTACCCCGCCACAAAGTTGAGCGTATGGGGATAGAACGCCATGGTGGCATAGAGATAATCAAGCCTTGACGCATGATTGGCCACCACAATGTAAGGCCCCTTGTAATCCTTCAGCTCTATTTCGTGCTTAATCGTGACGCCGAGCTTCTTTTTGAAAAGCACGCGCAGCGCCGTTACGAGTATGCGATAAATAAGCGCAGGTGGTTTTGTAAGCTTGCGTGCGGCAAGCTTCTGCTGCAAGGTCTGTTTTTCCTTCATGCTTATCCCCCCAAATTATGTGAACTATACAATCTTCTTGCCGGCTACATCCCCCCGACGTACAATAAACGCATGTTCATCAATGCGGTACAAAAGCAGACTGCGCCCGCAGGGGAGGAAGCGTATCTTGACTTCATCCCGGCAATTCGCGCGCTTACGGAGTTGAAGCTTACCCGGCCCATTACGTTCTTTGCCGGGGAGAATGGCTCTGGAAAGTCTCGCTGCTTGAGGCAATCGCCACCGCCTACGGCTTTAACCCGGAAGGCGGGTCAAAGAATTTCAATTTTCCCACGCAGGCGTCCCATTCCCGGCTACACAATCGGCTTCGGCTCATTAAGGGCATCCCTTACGCTCGTGACGGATTCTTTTTACGGGCGGAAAGCTTTTATAACGTCGCCACCGAGGTGGACAGGCTAGAGGATCCGTTCCATCCGCCTCTCTACCATTCCTACGGCGGCAAATCGCTGCATGAACAATCCCATGGGGAGAGCTTTTTGGCGCTTGCGCTCAACCGGTTTCAGAAAAACGGTCTATACATACTCGATGAACCGGAAGCGGCGCTTTCGCCTTCCCGGCAGCTCACGCTCCTTGCGCGGTTCCACCAGCTTGTCCAACAGAACGCGCAGTTTATCATTGCCACGCATTCCCCGCTTTTGATGGCCTATCCCGACGCGGAGATTTTATGGCTGGACGAACCTGGCATACGCCCCGTTCCCTATACCGATACGGAGCATTATCTCATCACCCGCAGGTTTCTGGAAAACCCGGAGCGGATGCTAAACGTCCTGCTACAAAGCGAATGACAAATAACGATAGAGCCCTTCCTGTCTTTCCGATGCATCAGTTGTATTGTACCCCGCAACGAGCCGCCACGCAAGCGGGCATACCGCTACATCCGCACCGTGGGCTCCATGACGGTGAGCGTATTGTTGATGGTATCCATCTCCACCAGCGCCCCAAGGGGCACAGCGGCTTTGTATATACCGTGGCCGGACGCTAGGTTAGTCATAAGCGGCTTCCCGAGCGGAACGATCACGTCCTGAATGAGCGACTCATAATCCTTTTCGTAGGCTGGCGGGCAGTCCGTGCACTCGCCCATCAGGATGCCGGCACAGTCATCAAACTTGCCCGCAAGCCGCAGGCTGGTGATATAACGGAATACGGTGTTGATGGGCTCGTGCGTATCCTCAAGAAACAGGATGCGCCCGCGTGTGCTGATTTCATAGGGCGTGCCTAAAGTATCCACAAACGACGTCAGGTTGCCGCCCACGATTGTGGACGCCACCTTGCCCGGAATGCGGCTAATGAGCGGCATCCCCGGCGGATTTTCAATGCACCGGGGGGATTGCAGCGTGGACGTGGCTGCAAAGAACTGGTTGAAGTTATAGGCGGGTGTATCGGGCCTAAAATCCAGCAGCATCAGGCTGTGAAATGTGATGATATTGCAGAACTGCGTGATGACGTTAAGCAGCACCGTAATATCACTGTATCCCGTAATGATTTTCGGGTTTCTCGCGATAACGGAAAGGTTGAGGTACGGCAATATCCCCGCTACGCCCACACCACCCCGCGTGGGTATAATGGCGCGCACCTCGGGGTTTTCAAACATGCTCATCAAATCAGCGGCGCGCTGATCTTCGGATGCCGCCACATAGCCCGCGTACGAGTACACATAATTGCCAACGATCACATTAAACCCCATGCTTCTGAGCATCATGATGCCGCGGTCTATCGTGGCCGCGTCCTCGGGGCTGCCCAGTGTAACGACGCCTATCGTGTCCCCCATGCGCAATATCGGCGGAGCAATAGCCATGAGCACCGATCCCCATCTCCTTTTCTTACAGTATATGGCGGCAGGGATATGCTGATGTCGATAAAGTGGCAAGCCCCTTTTTAGTTTTTTTCATGCAGTATTGGCGGAATTAGATGCAAGGCCGGGGCATGTCTGGTGCCCTTAATAAAATACGGGCCGGAATGATCATTCCGGCCCGTATTTTTGTTTTCTGTTATTCCTCCTCCGGCAGTTCGCCCGTTTGCTCGTCCAGTCCTGCAGGCGGTGTCGCGGAGGGCTGCGGGGACACGGGCTGCGGTGTGCCTGTACCTGCGGGAAGCAGCTCGTAAAACGCTTCCGGCAGCATCTTCTTGTCCACCTGCGCCTGGGTGATGTTGCGCATGATACAGTAGGTGTACATAGCCTCCACCAGCTTGATCTGCGCCTGCTCAATTGCCTTCTTGTCCAAAGATGAGGCTGTGAGCTTTTCTATGGCTTCCTCTCCTGCGTTGACGGGGATGTTGCGCTGGGCGACTTCAAGCAGCTGCGCTATGGCGGTCTCCACCGGCTCCCTGAGTTCCTGGTCCTTGAGGGGCAGGGCCTTATCCTGTTCAAGGAGGTACTGTGCGCCTTGGGCATAGGTGAGCGCCGCAAAAGCGGCTTTGTCCGCGCGTACATAGTCGAGATCATACCGCGGGTTGGTCTTGAGGTCTATGCCGTAAATCTCGTGGATCAGCCTTTCGAGCTTATCATTATCC
>JAEYSE010000012.1 GCA_023435025.1 Bacillota bacterium | reverse complement strand
GAAAATTACAAAGACATACTCCTTTCGCCCATACGAATTGGCAACCGCACGAGCCCAAACAGGTTTTTTGTGCAGGCTATGGAATGTACGGACGCGGATGCTGACGGCAATCCTTCCGCGCTGACGGTGGAGCGCTACTCCAACCTGTTTAATGGGGAGGCGGGCGTCGTGACGCTCGAAGCCATCACGGTTACGGACGAATGCCGCAGCCGCCTCAACCAGCTCTCTATCATGCCCAAGAACGCCAAACCGCTTGCGAAATTCGTGGGCGATTTAAAGGCAATCAACCCCAAGACACTCCTTGTATTCCAGCTGACCCACTCCGGGGAACTGAGCAACCCCGAGTTCTCCCGCCGCGTCACCGTAAAGCCGCTGCCCGGCTTTGGCGGCGAGCTGATGACGGAAGAGGATGTGGAGCACATCATGGACCAGTTTGTAATGGCTGCACGTATCGCGTATGATGCGGGCGCTGACGGCGTGGATTTAAAGCTCTGCCACGGCTATCTCGGCTCCCAGATACTCCGCCCCTATAATGACCGCAAGTGGAAATATGGCGGTTCCTGGGAAAACCGCAGCCGCTTCGCATACGAACTTTATGAGCGCGTACAGAAGGAAATCAACGATCCCAACTTCCTGATCGGTTCCAAGGTTTCCGCGTGGGAAGGTTTCCCCGGCGGCTTTGGTACGGAAGGCCCGGATTCTCCGAACATCGACCTGACGGAGCCTATCGCGCTGCTCAAGGGTTTAGAAGAGCGCGGGGCGCAGTATTTTGTCCAGTCCGGCGGCAGCCCGTCCATCACCACCTCCATCACGCAGGCTGAGCGCAAGGCCGCTTATTTTGCCTTCCTGCACACCACCTGGGCCAAGGAATTCAAAAAGGCCGTTAAACCAGAGACCGTCATCATCGGCTCCAACTATTCCGTATTCCGCAACGGCAAAAACGGCATCCTCGCCGTGGAGCAGGAAAACAACAGCATGTTCCACTATGGTTCGAAGTTCATTGCAGAAAACAAGGTCGATATGCTGGCGCTGGGCAGGCAGAGCTTTGCCGATCCGTTCCTTCCCAAGAAGCTGCGTGAAGGCAACGAGGCGGACATCAAGTGGTGCACGCTGTGCGACAACTGCCTGGAGCTTTTGATCCGCCAGCGCGAAATCGGCTGCTGTACCTACAACAAGCATTATACCGATGTGCTGGTGCAGACCAGGAAAGAGTTCGGCCAGTTGAAGGCGAAGCACACCTGATCAAGTAAGTAGAGAAAAAACAGGAGGGAAGAATATGAAACTTGGTTTTTTTGCTGCGAACTACGCACATCTGTCCCTGGAAGAAGTCTCCAAGATCATGGAGGCCCACGGTTATGAAATGATGGAAATTCCCGCTTACAGCGGCTGCGAGCAGTTCGATTGCGAGGATATCCTAACCCCCGGCAAGGCGGAAGCGCTTAAGAAAATGCTCGCGAGCCACGGCGTTACCATTTCCGGTCTCTCCAACCATGCAGACTCCCTTTTGATCCTGGGGCCTCATACGGAAGATACGGATAAGCTCTTCAAGGGCACCAAGGAAGAAAAGATCAAATACGGTACCGAGAATCTTTTAAAGACAGCCCGCGCTGCAAACGCGCTGGAGGTTCCGGTCGTCAACGGCTTCACAGGCGTCACCAACTGGGGCAGGTACTTCCCGTTCCCCAGCGCCGACGGTTGGAGCAAGATGGAAGACGAATTCCGGGAACTATTCTTGCCCATCCTTGATAAGTTCAAGGAATATGGCGTGAAGTTTGCCGTGGAACCCCATCCCAACAATATGATCTATGATATCCACACCGCCAAACGCGCGATCGAGCTCGTAGACAACCACCCCTGCCTGGGCTTCAACCTTGACCCGGCAAACCTCATTTACCTTGGTCTCAGGGTGGAAAACTTTATCGACGAACTCGGAGACCGCATATTCCACGTCCATGCGAAGGACGGCGAGATCGTGGAGCACAACATCCAGCGCGGCGGCATTCTGATGCAGGGCGACTGGCAGCGCATCGACCGCGCGTTCCGCTTCCGCATCCCCGGCTGGGGCAGCGTACCCTGGAAGAAGATCATCACCGAGCTGTCTCTTGTCGGCTACGATTATGTGCTGAGCTACGAGCATGAAGACGTCACCATGTCCGTAGGCGACGGCGTAGAGAAGGTCGCAGCTTATCTGAAGCCGTTGATCATCAAAGCGCCTTACGAAGGCCGCCGCGACAAGATCTTCAACAACCCCAGAGATTAAGGAGGGAGCATATGCCAGAAACCATGAAGGCACAGGTTGTGAAAGCACCCTATCAAATGGAATATGTCGATGTGCCCATTCCCGAGATCAATGACGATGAAGCGCTTATTAAAGTAAAGGTCTGCGGCATCTGCGGCTCGGACTGGAGCATTTACACCGGCAAGTACGCTGCGGATAAGCTGCCCATGATCACGGGGCACGAGTTCTGGGGCGAGGTCGCCAAGGTCGGAAAGAACGCCAACGGCCTCAAGGTCGGCGACCGCGTCGCGGTGGATATTTGCCTGACCTGTGGTACGTGCTATTTCTGCCGACGGGGCGACGGCCTCCTGTGTGAAACATTTACCCAGCTTGGCATTCATACCGACGGCGGCTTTGCGGAATATGTCAAAGCCCCTTGGAAAAACTGCTACAAACTCCCCGATTCAATGGATGATTATACCGCTGCGTTTGTAGAACCCCTGACTGCAGTTATCCATGCCGCACAGCGGATGGATGCCCCAATCGGCTCCAGCGTCGCCATCATTGGCTGCGGCCTTGGCATTCTCCATGCGGCGCTTGCAAAAGCGCGCGCCTGCGCTCCCGTCATCGTCATCGGCCGCGGCAAAGCGCGTCTCGAAGCGGCCAAGAAGATGGGCGCCGACTATGTGATAGACATCAATGAAACGCCCGATCCGGTGGCGGAAGTGAAGCGGCTTACGGGTGGCATCGGCGTGGATTTTGTCATCGAGTCCGTCGGCACACCGGAAACCTACGAGCAGGCGTTCAAAATGCTTCGCCGTGGCGGCAAGCTAGAAGCATTCGGTATCGTAGGCGAAGGCCAGACAATTCCTCTTGAACCCAAGGAGTTTGTCCTGGGCGAAAAGAAGGTCAGCGGCTCCTGCGCGGGCATCGGCAACAACTGGGGCGAAGCGATCACGCTCTTGCAGTACGGTATCATTAAGCCGGAGATCATGTACTCCATGGCCGTGCCGCTTTCGGAGCTGGAAGATGCGCTCAAAGAGATTCGCACCAACAAGAGTCTTGTCAAGGTGTTTGTCTGCCCGGAACTCAAGGAACGCGTTTATTTCTAAGCTTGGTTCAAATATCCCATAGATTTTTTACACGGGTGGCCGCTTGCCAATTCGGGCGGGCGGCCATCTGAAATATGCGGGCGCGGGAAGCGACCCAGGGAGTAACCATGATACTGACCGTCACACTTAACCCAGCGATGGATCTCCTTTTATTTGTGGACTCCTTCGCATTCAATACGACCAACCGCGTCACCCGTACAGAGCGCTGCATCGGCGGCAAGGGTACGCACATTTCTTACAACCTCGCCGACCTTGGCGTAGCCAACATCGCGACCGGTATCGCCATGGGCAATACCGGGGAAGAGCTGGTGCGCATATTGGAAGATGCGGGTGTCGCCTGCCGCTTCCATATGCCGGAGGGCGGGGAAACACGCACCAATTACGCGCTCATTGACAATGAAAAAAACTGCACGCTCATTTCCACCAAGGGACCGGAGCTAACAAAAGAAACGCTGGACGCATTCCTTACGCTTTATCGGGAACTGCTTTCTGGCGTCGCGTTTGTTGTCATTTCCGGCGACGCTTCGAATTTTACGGATGGCAAGGGCGTATCCCTGCAGGCAGCGCTGTTTGAGGCGGCAAAACAGAATGACGCGAAGGTGCTGCTCGATGCAAGCGGGAAAAGCTTGGAGGAGTGCGTCAAACGCTTCCCTTACCTCATCAAACCCAACGTACATGAGCTTGCGGAGCTGACAAAGCTTCCGGTAAAAACGGAGCAGGATATCATTGCCGCAATCGAAAGCCTTAATCCGTACCATATCGCCATCGTTGCGGTATCAATGGGCGGGGAAGGCAGCATCGTGCGCTACGGGACGCGCTATTATAAGGTAAGCGCCGCCAACGTAGAGGTGCAGAATACCATAGGCTGCGGGGACGCATACTTTTCCGGCCTCCTTTACGGCATGCAGAACGGCATGACACCGGAAGAAACGCTAAAGTTTGCCGCGGCTTGCGGCGGGGCGGAAGCCGAAAGCGAGCGTACGGTCGGCTTAAATAAGGCGCGTGTGCTTGCGCTTGTAGATACCATTAACGTACAAAAGGTGGTTTAGTAACATGCAATACATGGCAGAACGCAAAAAGCTTTTAGAAATGGCAACCGATCTTTGGGAGCGCAAACTCACCAACGCCGCGGGCGGCAACCTCGCCATGCGCGTGGATGAGAACCGCATGCTTGTGACCCCTTCCATGATGAGCGAAATCAAGCATTGCCGCTTTGATCTTGAAGAGCCGCTGCTGATGGATCTTGATTGCAATATCCTGGAAGGAACCGGCGCAAGTTCGCGCGAGAGCCGCATGCACGCGCTGATCTTAAAAAACATTCCGGAGGTCAACGGTTCCATACACGCGCACCCGTTTTATACCATGGTGTTTGTCGCAGCCTGCAAGCCTGTGCCGCAGCTGACCGAAGCGACGCTAAAAATGGGAGAAACCGGCCTGGTGCATCAGGCGAAGGCGTACAGCATGGAGCTTGCGGAAAGCGCGTATGAGTATTTTGAGCCCCGCAGGGAGCAATTGAAAAAGACAGGTCTTTGCGCGCTTCTGCCCTACCATGGCACAATTGCGGTGGGCAAAAGCATTGAGCAGGCATTCAGCGTCGTGGAGCGCGTGGAAGCGGACGCCGTATGCCATTTATTTGGCAAGCTGATATAAGGGTACGCGCCATGAAGACGCGCACTGTCATTCCCTGCGATATCGGTGCTTCCGGCGGCAAACTGTTCTTAGCGTCTTATGACGGGGAACGGCTTGCGCTTGAAGAGCTGCACCGCTTTGTAAACAGGCCCATTTCCTTGAATGGCGCGCTCTATTGGGATATCCTGCACATCTATGACGAATTGCAGCAGGGGCTTTTAAAGGCACGCGCATGCGGCGCATCCTCGCTTGGCATCGATTCGATGAGCAACGACTATGTGCTGCTTGATAAGACGGGCGCACTTTTAGAATTGCCGCATACCTACCGAGATCCGCGCACATTGGGCATGGTGGAGCGGATGGAGCAATATATCTCCGCAAAAGAGCTTTACCGGCTCACGGGGTTGCAATTCAACCGCATGAACACGCTCTACCAGTGGCTGCACATGTGCTGCGACCGGCCGGAAGTGTTGTCTGTAGCAAAGAGCGTGCTGTTTTTACCGGATGCGCTCAACTATTTCCTCACGGGGGAACTGCGTACCGAATATACGCTGGCGAGCGTCTCGCAGGCGTACGCGCCAAAAGAAAAGGATTGGGCACATCCATTGCTCAACAAGATCGGGTTCCCTGCGGAGTTGCTACAGCCCATTGTGCCTTCTGGCACGCGGATCGGCCACTTGAAGCAGCCGGCAGGGGAGGCGCTGCCAGTATTTGCCGTGGGTGGGCACGATACGGCTTCCGCCGTAGCCGCAGTGCCAAGCGGATCAAGGCGTTTTGCCTATATCAGTAGCGGCACATGGTCCATTGTGGGGACGGAGTGTGAAGGCCCGCTGATCAACGCCCGTTCTTTCTACCACGGCCTTGCCAATGAAGGCGGCGTGCTGGACACCATACGGCTCTTAAAGAACGTGATGGGGCTATGGATTATTCAGGAATGCAGGCGCTGCTGGGCGGAGCAGGGCGAACGCTACACCTATGGGGAGCTTGCGGCTCTAGCCGCACAGGCACCCGCCTGCGGCCCGGTGTTTGACCCGGATGACGAGTGCTTCTACCAGCCGTCTGATATGCCGGCGCGAATCCGGGAGTATGTCGCCTCCCGCAAAATGAAGCCGCCTGAAACGGTAGGGGAGATCGCGCGGTGCGTGTTTGAAAGTTTGGCGTGCAAGTACCGCTATGTGCTCGAATCGCTCGAGTTTGCATTAGGGGAGACGCTGCCCGTTATCCATATCGTGGGCGGCGGCGCAAGCAACGGCATGCTGAACCAGCTGACGGCTTCCATTACGAAAAGGCCCGTATACGCGGGCCCTGTGGAGGCAACCGCGCTGGGGAATGCGCTCATGCAGCTGGTGGGCTTGGGCGAACTTTCTTCCTTACAGGAGGCGAGGGAGTTGATTTCCCGCTCCTTCCAACTGGAAGAGTATATGCCCGATTGTGATCCCTGCTATGAAGAACAGTATGCGCGGTTCCTGAACGTGACGGCCTTAAAGGCTGCCGCACCCAAAGAATTGCCGGAAAATTTCTTCTAGCTTTATAAAGCCTGAAGGATAGGGCGGAAGTACTCCGCCCTATTTTTGATTTTCTCTACCGGACAAATTATGGGGATATATGGTATAATTTCGGAAACGGGATTGGGATATTACTTAAACCAACGTGCCTTACCTAAATGATGGTTCTAAAAATAATCTTGCCCAGCGGGGTATGGAACTGTCTGGAAATCGCCTTTGACCCTGAGATCAGGCAGATTTTTGACGCCACAAAAAGCTATACATTTGTAAGAGATGGGGTCCGTGTGACAAGTGTCGTCGAATATTCGGGCTATATCCATCAGGGCTACAGGGCGTTTTCGCCTACCGAAGGGATGGAGAATAACTATCGTATGTCGGTATGAAATTATCCGTACTGCAAATAAGCTATACTTTTAGATAAAAAAGATTGGGATAGCTCATGAAATCTGAAACAAGTGATGAAAAGCAGGAGCGCCTGCGAGACTATCAGGAGCAATATGGACGGCTGATAACGGAAGGCTATACGGCGAAAGACTGCGTCATCAGTGTGTTAAAAGCAAACATCATGGCAATGGTGGCGGCCGGGCCGTTCGCCGTGCTGGCTGTAGTTCTGTATTTGAGTAAATGGGGCGGGGAGACGTTTATTCTTGAAGTGGATTTTGTAAGCGTGGCGCTTTTTCTGCTTGCGTTTCTTATATCCATTCCAGTACACGAGGTGTTGCATGGCCTTGCGTGGAGTTTGGTTTCAAAAAACGGCTGGAAAAGCATCCGGTTTGGAATTTTGCGGCCTTCCTATACGCCCTACTGCCACTGCAAGGAGCCGCTCGGCTTCGGGGCTTATCTGTTTGGGGCGGTTACGCCGTTTCTGATTTTGGGCGTGGCAACGTTCCTGCTTTCTTATACAAGCGGCTGTCTGTTTTGGCTGCTGTTCAGTATCGTCCATTTTATAGCCGCAGGCGGGGATGCCACGCTGATCTTCATGATGCTGCCCTATACAAAGGCGAAGTTTTTAGATCATCCGTCGGAATGCGGGTTTACCGCGTTTGTGAGAGAAGCATAGAGAATATTGAAAATGAGTCAGTCGTCTGGGTAGGCTAAGGAATGGAAATACGGTTTCTCCATGATGCGATGCGTATAACCTCGCTACATTGGAAAAGCATTGTTTGTTTTTTCATTGAGGCTTGTACTCAATAATCAATCCCGCTGCCCAATTGAATAGCAGTTCGGAGAACCGCTCCAACTCAGTCTGCGCCATATTTGGCATTTTCTTGAGCGTAATGCCGGTCTGCAAAATCTTCTGTTCCTTTGGTTGCAGCATGGGAAGCAGCTCGTGCTTTTTCTTTATGTAGGTTCCGGATTGATCGTAATATACTGCCTGCACGGTGAAGGCGGCTGATTTATAAAGAGCCTTCAATATATCCGCGTCTTTCTCGTGCACCATATTGTGGCCACACATGTGGTAGATGTTGCAGGCCCCGATCCGAATGGCCCGATGAATATCTTCCTTACCGATCAGTGGTAGTAGAAAATCAATGCTACCGAAAACCGCCGTGGTGTCATGATAGAACTGGAACAGATCGGAGCGCTCCCAATTTAGCAACTCCTGCCTGCCGGAGATAAATCCACACATCTTCTCCCGCTCCGGAAGCATGTCCAGCAAACCGCCGTATGCCTTTAGATCTTCTGGCAATGCGTGATCCAATATGACAGCCGCATCGATGTCGCTGTCGGCTGTTTCTTCTCCTCGGCCAAAACTTCCCTGAAGCCCAACAAACAGCAGGCGAGAACCAAACAGCACTTTTAACTCATCCAAGTATCCTTGCATCCAACTGTTTATTTCAAAATCCATTTTTACTCCTTTGTGTTGTTCCGCAATCCTGACTGCAAATTTTCGCGCTTTTTATTCGTGCATATTACCGCCGTAGAACGGTTTATCTCTCTTGATTATACGTCTCTTCTATAAATACGGGAGTGATCTCCCCACGGATGATAACCGGTACCAATATACTCAAACCCATACCGCTCGTAATAGCCGACATGATCGGTACAAAGATATACGTGTGAAAACCCCACTGCTTTCGCATCTTTTACAGCTCTTTCAAGTAGAAGGGAACCATAGTGGTTTCCCCGGTGGGCTTCCTCAATATATAACGCGCAAATCCATGGGTAGAGATCCATCCGGCTGATGAAGTCGTTGGTTATTAATCCTGCGCAGCCGACAATTGTTTCTTCGTGATAGAGAAGATACCACTGGGGAAGTGGAGCTTCCGCGTTAACGCAGTGTTTGATGCAATCCTCATATACCATCATGCTGTTGTCATTTGCCCATTTGCTTTGAAAGTATTGAATTGCAATGTCCGTATATTCGGGATTTTCTCTGACGGAAACGATTTTCATACCTACCTCTACATTTATCTTGTATTTCCAAAGATTAAGTCCATGCCTGCCTGTGGAGGTTGACCCGTTGCTATATTATTGGATAACGTCAAGGACTTCGTCCAAAAGCGCTTCGCTGTTCTGAATGGTATAGCCGCCTTGACTTACGCTTTTGTATGCGATATTGATATCGCCTAATACGGCCAATATCATATCCGGTATTTACAATATTCTTTGGTTGTGAAAAAAACAGGATCGCTGCAATGATTATAACAACCGCTGCACTGCCTATCACGACAATTTTCTTCATAGACGTTCCTCTCCCTGCAGACTCAAACATTATACGCACTGCAACCGATTTTACCAATTGTTTATCCCGCTTATGATCGCCGATGCCCTGCTATAATCTGATTTGTGGACATAAATGACGTACTCGTATTCCAACTGCAAATTTTCACCAAATGTCCCCATGCTCGCCCTGGTGCCTGTGGAAAATGGCGATGGGCTCCTTCTATTGATTACCTTTATGGAATAGTCGATGCCGCTTTGCGCCAATATATCCCGGATTTCCGCCTGGCGTCTCATATCGAAAGTAATGGCTAGTTCCCGCCGATTGAATATGGTAAGCATGTGGTCACCTCCGATCAATTTCGTAAGGATTAGTTGGCATCTCTTCTTTCAAAGAGCATCCATTTTTCTTCCATACGCACAACGAAATTCTCCTCAAATGGGGCGTATGAGCAACCTGAAATATTCATGTTTGATTGGCCATTTTCGGATGGCAGTTCGGATAAGGGTACTGTGGATGCAATGGTTCCTATGATTGATTCTTCATCAATATTAACGGAAACTTCCTTGCCCGTGTAATAGTACAAGACGTCGTCAATCATTAGAGCGGGAGGAAGTGTGTTTGGCGTATCCGGCGCCTTGCTGCACCCAAACAGTAAGCAGGCGCAGACGGAGAACAATATCCATAGTATTTTGTTTTTGATATTCAAATTGCGCCAGAACTTGCATATGCGGCGCCTCAATCCTACCATAAATCCCCTTATATAAAGCCGGTACTTTATAGTCCAACAGATAACTGAAACCAACCGAGGTTCAAATGCCCGTTTATTGCCACGGGAGTTTGTAAAATATAGCAAGATTATACCATAAACATGATTGTGATTGGCGGCTTTAGGGCCAGGGACATGGGTGTTCCGGCCTGTTTGTTTGCCAAAAATAAATAGTGTGCTATAATAAATGCGCTTTACACTTCCAGAATTGCCTGTAGCGGAAAGCAAAAATCACCCTGCGGCATACTAATATAGAAGGACCGTTTCATAACGGCAATACAGCAAACGTGCGGTTGTATATAGCAATCACCGTGCGATCGGAGTGAGAGTGACTATGATTTATCTCGATAACAGCGCGACCACGCGTCCGTTGGGGGAAGCAGTTGCCGCTGTAAAACATTGCTTTGAAGAGGAGTATTATAATCCATCTAGTGCATACGGTCCCGCCGTACGGGTGGAGCGTAGCGTGAACGATGCGCGCGCCCGTCTGGCGCAGGCGATGGGCGTTGCCCCCGCTGAGATCGTTTATACCTCGGGCGCGACCGAATCAAACAATATGGCGGTCATCGCCACCCAGCTCGCGCGCCATACGCGCGGCACGCTCATTACTACTAAAATTGAGCATCCGTCCGTATTTGAAGTATTTCGCTTCATGGAAAAACAAGGCTATACCGTGCACTATCTGGACGTGGACGAAGACGGCACCGTCCGTATGGACGCGCTGGAGGCAGCGCTCAGCCAATCCGCCGCGCTTGTATCCATCATGCACGTCAACAACGAAACGGGCGCGGTCAACGATATCGCGCAGGCCTTCGCGCTCATCAAAGCCCGCGCGCCACAGGCGCAATTCCATGTGGACGGCGTACAGGCGTTCTGCAAGCTGCCTTTTAGCAGGGTGCCGTGCGATCTGTATTCCATAAGCGCGCACAAATTCCATGGCCCCAAAGGTGTGGGCGCGTTGTATGTCCGCCAAAACACACCGTTTTTTGGCGGTTTTATCGGCGGCGGGCAGGAGCGTGGAATAAGAAGCGGTACCACCAATACGCCGGGCATCCTGGGTATGGACGCCGCGCTTGCGGCTTACCGCAACAACCAGGCGGAATGGGTTTCCGCCATGCGCATCAACAAATTACGCCTTGCGGAATATATCCGACAAATGCCGGATACCGTAATTAACGGCCCAAGCCCGGAAAACGGCGCGCCGCATATACTCAACGCCTCTTTTCTGGGCGTTCGGGGTGAGGTGCTTTTACACGCGCTCGAGGAGCGGGGCATACTCGTTTCTACAGGCTCGGCCTGCTCGGCGCACAAAGCGGGAAAGAACCGCGTACTTTCCGCCATGGGCGTTATGGGTCCCAGGCAGGAGGGCGCGCTGCGCTTTAGCTTCTGCCCGTTCAATACCGCTGCGGAAATGGATGTAACCGCCCAGGCGCTTTATGATACGGTCGCGTTCCTGCGGCGTTACAAAAGAAGATAAATAAACTGCGCCCAAAGCGGGCGCGTATGGAAGGGCAAGACAGGATGCAGGAGATACAGGAACAAGTGTTGTTGGTCCGGTACGCGGAAATCCATTTAAAGGGGCAGAACCGCCCCTTTTTCGAGCGCAAGCTGGTACAGGCCATTGGCCGCGCGTTAAGGGACCTGAATGTGCGCGTGGAGCGCGCCCAGAGCCGTATGTTTGTATATGGCCTCACGGAGGAGACCATGCCGGAAGCCGTACGCCGCATGAAGCATGTGTTTGGCGTACACTCCGTAAGCCCTGCGGTCGCGTTAAAAAAATCGTTTGACGCAATCGTTGAGGCTGCGGGAAACATGATGGAGGAAGTGCTGTCTGAACAGCCCAATGTAACATTCAAGGTCCATGCCCGGAGGGCGGACAAGAACTTCCCCATGCGCTCGGATGAAATCAACAGGACATTGGGCGGGTTGCTGCTCGAACGCTTTCCCGCTGCCTTGAAAGTGGACGTTCATAAGCCGGAGATACTCGTCGGCGTGGAAGTGCGGGAAAGGGCGTATGTGTATGTGCGGGAAATCCGCTGTGCGGGCGGCATGCCGGCTGGGTGCAACGGGCGCGCGGCGCTGCTGATTTCCGGCGGTATTGACAGCCCCGTTGCCGGGCACATGATCGCAAAGCGCGGCGTCTCGCTTTCAGCCATCCACTTTTTCAGCTATCCGTATACCAGCGAACGCGCGCGGGATAAGGTAATAGAACTCACGCGTATTCTTTCGAGCTACGCGGGAGAAGTGCGGCTTCATCTTGTGCCATTTACGGAAATTCAGCTTGCGATCTATGAAAAATGCCCCTCCAACCAGACGACGGTGCTCATGCGCAGGCTGATGATGCGCATTGCGGAAAGAATAGCCATGGAGGACGGCGCGCAGGCGCTTATTACCGGAGAAGCCATCGGGCAGGTGGCAAGCCAGACATTGGAAAGCCTTGCCGTTACAAATGACGCAGTAACGCTCCCGGTATTCCGTCCGCTCATAGGTTTTGACAAACAGGAAATCGTAGAGCGCGCCATCACAATCGGCACGTATGAAACCTCCATACTGCCATATGAGGATTGCTGCACGGTATTTGTCCCCATACATCCCGTCACGCGCCCCCAGGTGGATAAACTCAGGGAAAGCGAGGGGTTGGTGGATTTTACGGATATGATCGAGCAGGCTTTGGCGAAAAAGGAGTTGCTGCTCATAGCGGAGGAAATCTCAAAGTTGCCGTAACGCGGGATTGGAAGCTTGTTCCTGTTCTTGCAGCCGAAAAGTGCCTCTTTTTTGGGGTGGACGGGCGCTCAAACGCCAATGCTTTACAGTAAATTCATAGTCCTTGTTGTCCAAGGCATGGTACACTATACGCAGAAAGAACAAGCGCGCATTCTGTCGTTTCCGGCCATATATGGCTGGGAATGGCGTGGGCAGGTTGGTGGTGAATTGGTGGTCCGGCAGGTATGCAAAGAGCGGCGTGGGCGAGCGAGAGAACTGCGCTACCGCGTGCATAATAAGCTGTCGCATGGCATGGGGCTTCTGTTATGCTCCTTCTTTCTATGCGCCTGTTCAACCCCCGCGCCTGGCGACGCAATAGACTTTGCCCCAGCCGCGACCGCACAGATGGAGATAAAGCAAAAAGAACCCGCCCCGGCGATAACTGGGACGGAGTCCATGGACGTATACCAAGTGCCGGTGGAGACGCCTGCGCCTGAAGCATCCGAACGCCCCGTGCAAGCGGAGGATGAGCAGGATCATACCGCTACCGCTGCGCCAAATAACACGCCGGAAGAGCTGAACCCGGCCGCGCAATCGGCCGCTTCCGCGACGCCTCTGCCCGAGCCCATGGAGGATGCGCCTGCCTCGGCGGTGCAGAATGACTTCTTTACGCTGCAGAGCGTGGTAGAAATCGGGTCTGTGATGCGGGTGCAAATTCCACGCGCGTTGGTAAAGGAGGGCATCTCTTCCACAGCGGAATATGTTGTGAATATTACTTACAACTCGGATGAACTGCTTTCCTGCGTGGTGGAAGTAATCGGTCTGGATGGCGGGACAGCGAACGCACTCGTTCCGCTAACGCTTGATTTAAAAACGGGAGATAGCTGCAAGCTTTCCGATTTCTTTTCTAAAGAGGATACCGGCTGGAAGGGATTAATTCCCGATCTTGTGACCGATATTGCGAAACAAAAAGAGCTGACCCTTCTTTGCGAGGTGCCTCCCGTTGGAGAGGACCAACCGTTTTATATTGAGGATGGAAAAATCGTGCTGCTGTACAGGCCCTATGAAATCACAACCTACGAGGCGGGCGCGCCGGCATTTGTTTTACCGGAAAAAGAGCTCGCGCCATATTTGTCCGGCGCGTACGGGATAGGAGAGAAGGGTTGAAAAAGCTGCTAAAGGGACTCCTTACGCTGTTTATCATAGCGCTCGTTATCCTGCTGGGGCTTTCGTACTTGGAAAAGGAGCATGGGCTTGATTTTCCCGCTTCCGGCATATTGGATCAAATCAAGGAAGGCTGGGAAGACCTCACGAAATCGGCGGACGATTTTTTAACCGAATCCGGCATCAAACAGGATACCGCGGAGCTTCTGGAAAAGGGCGCTGAAATTTTAAAAGCCACTCCTGATCCAAATGAACCCCCCGAAGCAACGCCGGAACCTGAGGATAATGAAGAACCGGGAGATGATCCTTCCCCCGGCGCGAGTGTGGCCTAATTCGGGCACGCGGATATCGTATTTTGATACTGTTCCACCAATAGCAGCTTTTGCGCGCGCGAAAGCTGCTTTATTTGCGCCTCCCGCTGCTGTGCGGCGCTGCGCGAACAAAAACATTCCGAATAAATAAGCGTTACGGGCAATCGCGTCCTGGTGTATTTTGCGCCTTTTCCCGCATTATGTACCCGCACGCGCAGCGTTGGATCGGCTGCGTAGCCCGTGTATAGCGTGCCGTCGCAGCAGCGCAGGATATAAGTGTAATAACGCTTTTCGCCATCCATATGCATGATTGTACCATATTGAATGGAAGGCCGTGAACGGGGGTATAAAAATTGCATGGTTGCTAGAAATGCGGCGTTGCGGTAAAATGGTTACACACTATGGGGTAATTTGTGACTTTGTCCGGCCAGGCCGGACGCATACGCTTCATGAAAAGGAGGGAACGGTGTGGCTGTTGAGACCAAAAATGAATTGGGCAAAATCATTCTTTCCGAGGATCTTGTCGCCAGTATCGCGGGGTATGCTGCGGGCGAAAACTATGGCATTGTAGGCATGAAAGCGAAAAGCGCTTCGGATTCCATCATTGAGCTGATCAAAAAGGACAATCTCAAGCGCGGAATTAAGGTGACGACAACGGGTCCGGGAGAAGTGGATATCGACCTGTATGTTACGGTGGAATACGGCGTATCGCTGTCCGCAGTTGCAATCAACGCGCGGGACAATGTGCGTTATCGCGTGCAGGAAATGACGGGTCTGACCGTGCGTAATGTCAATATCTATGTGGAGGGTATCCGCGTATAGCGGGACGGCGCGCCAAATGCGTTTGCGGGGCTTATTCCGCCGCATTTGTTAGCGCGCAAGTGGGAGGATAAGGATTTGGATGGTAAGATAATCAAAGGCGAACAACTCAGGGAAATGCTTGTAGCGGGCGCAGCGCTGCTTGAAAAAAACCGCGCGCTGATAGATTCGCTCAACGTATTCCCTGTACCAGACGGCGATACCGGCACCAACATGACCATGACAATGCAGAGCGCCATCAAGGAGATACGCTCCGCGGATTGTTCCACCATAACCTGCGTGGCGGATGCGCTCAGCTTGGGCGCGCTCAAGGGTGCGCGCGGAAACTCCGGCGTCATACTTTCGCAGCTGTTCCGCGGGTTTGCCCGCTCTCTCAAAGGGGTTAAGGAAATGGACGCCGTGCAGTTCGCGGAAGCGCTCGCCACGGGGTCCGAAGCCGCCTACAAGGCTGTTATGAAACCCAAGGAGGGTACCATACTCACCGTTGCCCGCATGATCGCGGACGCCGCGCGCGCGGCAGCAGCGAGCGGGGTTGATGCGTTTTCGCTGATGGACACAATACTCGAAGAAGGCGAGCGGGCCTTAAAGCTCACGCCGGACCTCCTACCGGTGCTAAAGGAAGCGGGTGTGGTTGATTCGGGCGGCAAAGGTCTTGTCACCATATACCGCGGTTTCAAGATGGCGCTGACCGGCGAAGAAGTGGGCGAAGTTTCCCTGGAAAAGACTCCGGAACAGTTCGACGAAGACGTGCTTTCTTTGGAAGACGTGGAGGATATCCACTTCGGCTACTGCACGGAGTACTTTGTCACCCATCTTAAAGAAGAAGTGACCGAGGAAGATGTGGACCGGTACCGTGAAAAGCTGTCGCATCTGGGTGATTCCATCGTAGTGGCGTTTGATACCGGCTTTATCAAAACACACGTGCATACCAACGACCCGGGTAAGGCGCTTCAGTTAGCGCTCCGCTTCGGTGAGGTGGATAAAATCAAAATCGAAAACATGCGCGAACAGAATAGAGCCATACATGCGCAGCGCAAGAACAACGAAAAGGAATTCGCAATGATCGCTGTCGCATCCGGCGAAGGGATAGGCAACGTATTTTCCGATCTTGCAGTGGATGCGCTCATACAGGGCGGGCAGACGATGAACCCCAGCATTGAGGACATCAAAAAGTCCATATTCAAGGTCAACGCAAGGAACGTGTTCGTACTGCCCAACAACAGCAACATCATACTCGCGGCGCAGCAGGCGGCGGAGCTTTCCGAGTGCAAAGTCGTGGTCATTCCCACCAAGTCCATACCGCAGGGCGTTTCTGCCGCAATGGCGTTCCACCCCGACCTTTCCGCCGAAGAGAACGAAAAGCGCATGCAGGAAGCCATTGAAAAGGTTGTTTCGGGCGCCGTGACATATGCAGTACGCGATACCGCCTTTAATGGCACCGAGATCCATAAGGACGACATGATCGGTATGATGGACGGCGCGATCGTGGCGGTGGATGAAAGCATACAGGAAGTTTCATTAAAGCTTCTGCGTAAAATGCTCGATAAGAACGGCCAGCCGGATTGCATCGTCACCGTTTTTTATGGCGAAAGCATGCAGGAAGCGACGGCAATGGAGCTGGTAAGCGCCCTCCAGCCTGAATACCCCGATGTGGAGTTTATTGTGGAAAACGGCGGCCAACCGATTTATTACTATTATTTTAGCGTGGAATAATTTTTGTTTATTTTCGGGCTGCCCGTTTTAATCATACGGGCAGCCGTCTTTTGTTTTATACGATTCCAGGCATTAAAGTATCGTCGCGGCGGCTCTTTTTGTGCACGGTATGTTGTACTCTACGTAGCGCCGCTAAGTCTCGCTACGGC
Source organism: Bacillota bacterium (assembly GCA_023435025.1). Classification (GTDB taxonomy): domain Bacteria; phylum Bacillota; class Clostridia; order Christensenellales; family CAG-138; genus JAEYLA01. The sequence continues at coordinate 6,528 of JAEYSE010000012.1, read as the reverse complement.
TTCTTAGCCCCGCATCGCTTTCGGAATGCATTAATGTCTTGCAATCGTATCACGGAGGAAACATGACAACACCCGTTTCCGCGCTCAAAGGAATAGGGGCGGCAAGGGCCGCCGCATTTCAAAAGCTCTCGGTACATACCGTGGAAGAGCTTTTGTATTTTCTGCCGCGTGAATATCGGGATTTTTCAACGCTGAAAACGGCAAACCAACTTGTTCATGGCGAGCTTGCCGCGGTACGGCTGCTTGTGAAAGAGGAGCCGAAGCTTGTCCGCCCATCCCGCGCGCTGCAGCTTGTTACCGTACGCGCACAGGATGAAACTGGCCACCTGCAGGTGGTATGGTTCAACGAGCCGTACCGCAAAAACGCGGTGCACGCAGGTCAGTTTAAAGTTTTCTGCGGGCGGGTGGATACCTCGCGCGGGTTGAAGCTTATGAGTCCTTCCATATCGGACGAGCCGCCCGGTATACTGCCCATCTATCCGCTGGTCCGTGGACTATCCCAGCATCAGGTTCGCGACGCCGCTGGCCGGGCGCTAGAGCTTTGCTTCCCATATTTAGAAGAAGCGCTGCCCGAAAGCCTGCTCAATCGTTACGGCCTTTGCGGCATCAAGGAAGCGCTGCTAAACGTTCATTTCCCCAAAGATCAGGCGGCGCTGTCTGAAGCGCGGCGCAGGCTTTCGTTTGAGGACATGCTCTACTACCTCATGGCGATCGGGCTCAAAAAGCGGGCGCGCGCGCAAAAGGAAGGTATCGGCTTTATAACGCATGGCATCCGCGAGGCGTTCATCCAAAGCCTCCCCTATTCACCGACCGGCGCGCAGCGGCGCGTGCTTACGGAAATAGAGCAGGGCATGCAAAGCCCGCGCCCCATGAACCGGCTCATACAGGGCGACGTCGGTTCGGGCAAGACCATATTGGCGCTCTATGCCATACGCGTTGCAGCGGAAAACGGATATCAGAGCGCCATGATGGCCCCTACCGAAATATTGGCACAACAGCATTACCGGCAGCTTGTATCACAGCACCAGGATACGGTTTGCCTGCTGTGCGGGGGAATGAAAAAGAAGGAGCGGGAGGAAGCATACCGCAAAATTGAAAACGGTGAGATCAAAGTGGTGGTGGGTACGCACGCGCTGCTGCAATCCGGCCTTGTTTTCCACCGCCTTGGCCTTGTGGTGACGGATGAACAACACCGCTTTGGCGTTCGGCAGCGGGCCCAGCTTGTCAACAAAAGCGAAAAAACGCCGGATGTGCTCATAATGTCCGCCACACCCATCCCGAGGACGCTTGCGATGCTTCTATACGGCGATCTGGAGCTTTCCGTTCTCGACGAGCTGCCGCCTGGCCGTAAACAGGTCTTGACCCGCCTGGTGCCCGAGGAGAAGCGGGAAGACATGTACCGGTTTATTGAGCGCCAGGTATCGGAGGGCATGCAGGCCTATGTCGTATGTCCGCTGGTGGAAACATCCGAGCAAATGGAAGCAAAAAGCGCGCAGGATGTATATGAGGAGCTATGTACCCTGCTGCCGAATACCCGCATCACGCTCCTGCACGGACGCATGGCCGCTGCAAAAAAAGAAGAAGCGATCGCGTCGTTTCGTGCGGGAAAGACAGACGTACTGGTTTCCACCACCGTGGTGGAAGTTGGTGTTGACGTTCCCAACGCGGCCATTATGGCGATTGAAAGCGCGGAGCGGTTTGGGCTTGCGCAGCTTCACCAGCTGCGCGGGCGAGTGGGCCGCGGTACAAAGCAGTCGTTTTGCTTTTTGCTTTATGGCTCGGGCGGAGATGCGGCAAAAATGCGTCTGGAAACCATGGTAAAAACAAACGACGGGTTTGTAATCGCCCAGCGGGATCTTGAACTGCGCGGCCCGGGCGAATTCTTCGGCACCCGGCAGCACGGCGCGGACGAACTGAGCGCCGCGAAAATCGCCGCAAACATGGATGTACTCTTTGAAGCCCAACAGGCGGCGGACGCTATCTTAACCGCGGAGAAAGACACGGATACGGCGGCTATATTTACGCGGGCGCAAACGCTGTATGAGACGCGCATGCGCGAGATCGCAAACAATTAAAATATCAGAATCATAGAAATTAAATACAAAATTCACAACAAAAACACATGCAACCGGCGGATTTTTCGTGCATGTGTTTTTTCATTTTACGCATGATACTATCAGACAATGTTAAAAAGACCTTTTTGTTGGGCGTATGCAGGGGCATACGCGGGAACGACAACCCCGAGCGGCGATTACAAATAAGTTCCAGTCATAGAAACCATACGCCGGGGCATGTTAAATACATAACCTGATGAAAGGAGGAAAAAGCAATGGCCAGAAACAGGATAGCGGTTCCCCAGGCGAAGGAAGCGCTCAACAAGTTTAAAACGGAAGTAGCTTCTTCCCTGAACGTCAACCTGAAGCAGGGCTATAACGGTGACCTGACCTCCCGTGAGGCAGGCTCCATCGGCGGTGAAATGGTAAAGCGCATGATCACGTACGCCGAGCAGAACATGCCTAAGTAACATCGGTTGTCTCAGAGGCTGTAACATACAGCCACTGCTGCAATAATACAGAAGAAAGGAGAAACTATATGGCAAACTCTAACAATCAATTACAGATTCCCGAGGCCAAGGCTAAGCTGAATGCCTTCAAGACCGAAGTGGCGTCCTCGCTCAACGTTCAGTTGAAGCAGGGTTACAACGGCGACTTGACTTCCCGCGAAGCCGGCTCCATCGGTGGCGAAATGGTAAAACGCATGATTGCCTATGCCGAGCAGAATATGCCTGGCAGTATGGGCAGCACCAGCAGCCGCTAAGGCGTGCAAAGCTGTAACGATAAAAGCCGCGGCTCTTAGCCGCGGCTTGCTTTTGTCAAATCAGTGCCTGTGGCACTTTTTGAGGATTATAGGAACAACCTGTGCCTGCGGCACGGGCGGAAGCCTTGCATTGCGCACATGTCGCCGCCGCAATTGAAGCGTACAACTGCGGATGTTCTTAATTATATTGAAAAAATGGATGCCCTTCAGACGATCCCTTCAAGACAAAGCATTGTTTCATTCATGTAAATTGAGGGTTGACGCAGGCGGCTTATAGTGGTATCCTAATACTTGCCGCTAAGAAAGCGGACCGTCGCGGGGTGGAGCAGTCTGGTAGCTCATCGGGCTCATAACCCGAAGGTCGTGAGGTTCAAATCCCACCCCCGCAACCAATTGATGCGCATACCGTAAGGTGTGCGCATCTGTATGGCGGCGTAGCTCAGTTGGCCAGAGCATTCGGTTCATACCCGGAGTGTCATCCGTTCAAATCGGATCGCCGCTACCACATCGGAGCAAATTCCGCTCCACGCAAAATCCCGATCAGCAACTGCTGATCGGGATTTTTTGTACCGATTATATCCCATCCGAAGTTACCTCAAATCGGTTAAGTTTTGTAAGCAGGACTTATACAACGAATGCTCTGCATTGCGGATTATTTATTCTCATTGTTTTCTGAACTTTATCCAAAACTTATGCATCTCATGTGCATGGCTTCATATCCCACAGCCGCAACAAAGCGCACCCGTTTGCCTTTTTGCTTCCACCTGGAACATTGTGATAAAATAGAATTGAGCGAAATCACGGAAATAAAGATATGTTCTGACTGTTGATAAATGGAGGATATTTCTTATGAACGAGAATACATACTATCTGCTTACGGCTGTAGTTGCCCTCGCTGCAATTGTGGTATCCATTATTTCCGCAATGATCAGCAGAACAAATGTCATTACGACCGCGATATCGACCAATAGAATAGAATGGATCAGCGCGGTCCGAGAACTGATTTTTGAATTTCTATCAGAGTATAGAAGCGACAACCCAGATAAGAAAAAGCTGGGCCTATTAAGTACGCATATTATGTTATATCTCAATCGAAGAAATGATGATTATATCCTATTGGTATCAGCACTCCAAAAATGCCTTGACACCGGATATACCGACGCCTTATATGCTGATCTCGTCGATGCAGCGCAAGACGTTTTAAATTCTGTTTGGTTAAGAATGAAGAGAGAAGCGGGCATAAGAAAGTGGCACGAGATAAAAATATCCAACAGCATTAAAAAAGAGAGAAAAGCGAATGTACATTGTGATAAGTTCAGCAACGCTATGTATAAAGCTTAGTATCCCTCCCAAACTCTGGCGCTTTTTATTGACTGTATACACCACGCATGCTATCCTTGAGTTGAAATATGTGGGAATACCTCCAAATATTCAGAGGGGGAATCCGAATGGATCAGTATATTGTCAATCGCGATCAAACCAAAAATCCTGGTCTGCACCACGAAGTCCACACGCTTTCACATGCTCAGGAACTGAGTATTTCCAAATTCATTTACCTTGGGTTTCATACCGGTTGCTCCACTGCCATTATGGAGGCCGAGCGGTACTTTCAGGACGCTGACGGCTGTGCCGTCTGCTGCGCTTTCTGCCATAAGGGATAAGTTTTCAAACTACAAATCATCATTTTTCTTCACCGCCCTGCACAAAAACAGGGAGTAGGGAAGTTCGCCCTTCTTTCCTTGATATACCGTATCAATCCTCACGCTGGAAAAGCCGCAGGCCTGCATCCATTCTGCAATCGCCTTTCGGTCAAATCCGTTATGGCCATTGAAGTCAGGCTCCGCGCGGTGGAAGCTGCCATCCTCTTGATCAAGATCGATTGTGATGAGCAGGCCGCCGGGCTTGAGCAGCGGGTGAAGCGCACGCAGCTGCGCTTCTACGTCTAAGATATGGTGGAATACCATGGAACTGTAAATCACGTCAAACATGCCGATGAACTCTTTTTGCTCAAGCAGCCCGATATCGGCTGGCATAAGATTGGTTGATCCTGTCTTTTCAATCTTCTTGCGTAATACGTTCAGCATCCCTTCTGACGTATCCACGCAGTAAATGCTTTCAAAATGCTTCCTCAGCGCAAAGGAGATCAGCCCCGTGCCGCAGCCGAATTCCAGAACGGTGGTTTTTGGCTTATCCCCAATCGAATGTAAAAGGGAAGCGGCAAGCGCTTGGGCGCGCTCTATCCGCTCCGGTGTATCCCAATTGAGCGCGGCATCGTCAAATAACATTGCAATTTCCTCCCTAAACATACCATGGTGTACAGAAAAGGTTCCGGATATATTGTAACCATCTCTTGACAATCCGTATAGATAATTTTATTGATCATGATGAAATCTTGATTACGTTGGGGTACGACTGGCAAGATAAAAGAGGCATCCATTGGAATGCCCCTTACGTAGGCTCAAAAATCACATGACATTTAGCGTCCTGATATATCAAGGGGTCGCAATCGCTATCAAGTCTCATGATCGGGCTGCCGCACGTAAATATGCTGGCCATTCCCGGCAAAACCACCCCAGCCAATCCGATTTCCTTTTTCATCGACGATCTCGGCGTCTCCCTTTTGCACTTTCAAATAAAGAGTACTGTCGTATGCATTGACACAGTGCTGCACTTCAGCCCATGAAAAGATTTCAATGGGCTTATCGTTGACATATATGGTTTTACGATCATCCATCAGTTTCACCTTTTAAAAGTGGGAGGGAACCTTTTGGTTCCCTCCCAAAGCACGTTCTACTCCGCAATGATGCGGCCTTCAATTTTTGGATAAACCGTTGGGTCGATGGGCGTATCGCCAAATTTGAACTGTACATAATCAATCAGCGCGTCCAAGTCGCTGATGCCGATACGCGTTACGTTGGCACCGCCGAGGAAGGTGCTAAAGCCGTCCCCACCCGTAGCAATGAATTCATTCAATGTTACTGTGTAGGTCGTACTGTCATTGGCGATAGGAGTACCATCCTCAAGAGTCAGAGAAGTAATGCGTGAACCGGCTGGCAGCGCTTTGTTATACGAGTATTTGATACCTGAAATCAGCAGTATCCTGTTAACTGTGAACTGCTGCTCCAACACACTGTAAATCTGGCTGCCAGTCAGCGTCATGGTTGCGAGCTTGTTGTCAAATGGCTGCACAGTCAGGAAGTCGCCATAGGTAATGTCATGCGGGTAAGCGCTGTATTCAATTGCGGCCCGAACACCACCTGGGTTCATGAAGGCAATCTGCGTGCCGCCCTTCCAACGCTGAGCATCGGCGATCAGATTACCCATGGCCGATTCACCCGAGGCATTGGCGGTCCTGCTGATAGCGCCCAATGTGGATGCTTTGACCGCGCCCACGGTAGAAGCTATCTCATCCTGGTATTGTTTCACCAGAGCTGAGATCCCTGCATCCGCTGTGATACCCGTACTATACGTAGTCACAACATTCAGCTTGGATGTGGCGATGCCTTGCAGCAGCCTGTCATAGCGCAAATCAGAGACCCCTATCGCCGTCCCAGAGGAGTATTGTTGTATGATTGGGATGTTGTTGATCTTGCCTGAATGGCCGCTGTGCGAGTGTCCGGAAATGATAAGGTCCACCCCGGGTACCGCAACAGTGGTCATTTCACCACTGACATTGCCGCCATACACATCTGGCATGTGTGCAAGAACAAC